>JAHDRO010000297.1 GCA_018433265.1 Bacteroidales bacterium | reverse complement strand
TCTTGACAGTTTGGAGAAATTTGCAAGAGAACAGTACTATTTTCATGAAGATGATGAAGATCTTTTTATTGTGGAAGAGAAAAAGTAAGTTTCAACAAGTCTCTAAGATCATCGCTATTGTAGGTAGGGCCCCCTTCACAAGGAAGATTCTTATAATTATAATAGAACTGGTCAATGCCAAATATCATTGCTCCTTCGATATCATTGGCAAAATCGTCTCCGGTCATAATAGCTTCTTCTTTAATCCCGTTCAAAGCTCTTAGTGCTCTTTTGAATATTATAGGAGAGGGCTTATGTATTCCCTGCTCCTCAGAAATCAGGACAGCATCGAAGAACTGTTCAATCCCGGAATTTTTAAGTTTTTTATACTGTACTTCTTTAAAGCCATTAGAGATAATCGCAATTTTACAACCGGCTCTTTTCAACTCCGCAAGGACTTCTGCTGCGTAAGGCATTAAAGCGGTTTGGTTTGGCATTGTATCGAGATACTCTTCTCCAATTATTTTTGCAAGCAAAGGACTGTCAATATTGTACTTAAGCAGCGTCTGGCGAAATCTTTCACTTCTTAACAATTCTTTTGTAATTATGCCTTTTTCATATTGATCCCATAAAAAATGGTTTATCATTTCGTAATCATTATAAAAAGACTCTTTGCTCGAAATAGGTAGTGAGTATTTGTCAATCAGCCTGAATATATTCCTTTTGGCGTTAAGATCAAAATTCCATAAGGTACGATCTAGGTCGAATAGAAAATATCGATATTTTTTTTGAGATTTCACCTCTATTTAGTATAATAGTCAATCATTCTGTTAATTGCTCTTATACATACCGGACAGAAAGATGGTGAGGTGTTGGTTTTCATTCTACAGTCTTGAGCAGGCCTGAATATTCCTTTAGCCATGTACCCTCCACCTTCATAAAGGCCAACGCCATCTTTTTCCATCATATCTTTCCACTTTGCATCAAAATGGACTTTAGTAGTCAGATTGGGCTCCCATGGTTCAACTTTAAGGTTGTAGAAATCCTCATAACTTACTTCAGATGTGTAATACTCATCACCCAGACCGGCGAATGAGTGGCCAAATTCATGTACAAAAACCATTGATTCCGTTGGATGATCAGACATACTAAGAGCATAATAGTTATAAATACCTCCGCCACCATATTTATCTGTATTTACTATAACGTATATTGCATCAAACGGTGCGTTAGAGGCAGCTGAAGCTATCAGAGAGTATTCAGGTGCAGTTAAGTATCTGTCTATTTTGAATGTATAGAAATTTGATTCGAGAACTGTTTGTTTCCAAATGCCTTGATGAGGAATATCAGGACCACTATCTTTGGAAATTGACTTAACAGCCCAGATGTTAAAGTCATCTTTACGAGACTTGTATGGTTCAGTATTGAAAAGATATCCTGTAAATTTTTGGGCATCTTTGATAAATTTATCCATTTCGTTAGCAGTATATCCTTCGGCAACAAAGAGAAGATCTACTTTTTTTGATTTGTCGCCATTATTTATCAGAGATACAACCTCAAAGTCGTTTTCAGACTCACAGTTTATAGATATATCTTTTGGGTCAATTTGAAAACTGCAAAGTTCTGCAAGCTTGCCGTTTGATTTTTTTCGTTCATAAAAAGTAACTTTAACGACATCTTTTGGCCAAGGAATCCAGCAAGAGCCTGAAAAAGCCTTGGACACTGATTTAGCTTCGGCAGTTGTCCTCCATTCCTGGAATAAATTGTTAAACCCAGTACTATAAATTATTTTGCCGTCGACTGCAGCAACTTGCATGCGATACTCTCCATAATCGAAAGGAGAAATAAGGTTTGTTCTTGTACCACTCCATTCTTTTTCCTTGTGAAGTCCTTTTAAAAATATTTCCTGTTTTTCAGAATTTCCTGCAAACACAAGATCTATTCTAAGCCTTTGATCGGTAAAATAATTGTAATAAACCACACTGTTTTGCCTATTGACTGTAATAGTCAGCAAAGCAGATAAAATAAGAACATATAGTTTTTTCATGTTTGAAGTTATATATTATATGCCAGTGTATGTTTCAGGAGTAATTGCCCGAAGTTCATTTTTCACTTCATCACTTACATTAAGGCTTTCAATGAATTCAGAAATAAGTGTATGATCTACAGCTTGGTTGGTTCTTGTAAGAGATTTTAAAGTCTCATATGGATTTGGATAATTTTCTCTTCTAAGTATTGTCTGTATAGCTTCTGCAACGACAGCCCAATTGGCATTCAAATCTTTTTCGATAGCGGCCCTGTTTAATATCAATTTGTTCAATCCTTTTAACACTGATTTGAAGGATATTATGCTGTGGGCTACCGGAACACCGATGTTCCTAAGTACAGTGGAGTCAGTTAGATCTCTTTGAAGTCTCGAAACAGGTAACTTTGAAGAAAGATGTTCATATATTGCATTGGCAAAACCCAAATTGCCTTCTGCATTTTCAAAGTCTATAGGGTTGACTTTGTGTGGCATGGCTGATGAACCAACTTCTCCTTCCTTAATTCTTTGCCTGAAATATTCCAGAGATATGTATAGCCACATATCACGACAAAGGTCAATTAAAATTGTATTTATTCTTTTAAGAGAATCAAAAAGTGTCGCAAAATAGTCGTAATGTTCAATCTGTGTTGTGGGATAAGATCTTTTTAATCCCAGTTTGTTACTCACAAAATCGTTTGCAAATTTGTTCCAGTCAATTGAAGGATAAGCCACATGATGGGCGTTTAAATTGCCTGTGGCTCCTCCAAATTTGGCTGCCAGCGGTATCGTTTCATACAGGCCATACTGTTCCTTGAGACGCACTACAAAAACTTCGATCTCTTTGCCGAGCCTTGTAGGAGAGGCAGGTTGACCATGTGTTCTTGCAAGCATGGGTATATCTTTCCAATCTTCTGCAAGTTCTTCAAGTTTAGATATTAGTGATTGCAACAAAGGGTTATATAACTCTTTGAGTGCATCTTTCATGGATAGTGGAATAGAGGTATTATTAATATCCTGGGAAGTAAGCCCAAAGTGAATAAATTCCTTGAATTTGGAGAGTCCAAGTAGGTCAAATCTTTTTTTTACGAAATATTCTACAGCCTTAACGTCATGATTTGTAACAGCCTCTATAGCTTTAATCTCTTTTGCGTCATCAAGTGAAAAATCCTTGTAAATATTGCGAAGAGTGTCAAAAGTTTCTTGTTTGACTTCTGAAAGCTGTGGTAGAGGAATTTCACATAAGAATATAAAATATTCTAACTCTACATAAAGTCTGTATTTTATCAGTGCAAATTCCGAGAAGTACTCCGATAGTCCTTCAACCTGTTCATAATATCTTCCGTCCACAGGTGAGATTGCAAGAATATTGTCCATATTGTGTAATATTAAACCATAAAATTACTAAAGATTTTCAAAATCTGTTTGCCCTCTTTAACATCATGTACTCTTAATATGTCTGCTCCTTTGAGAAGTGCTTGTAAATTAAGAGCAACAGTTACAGGCAATGATTCTTCGGGAGTTATTTTTAAAAATCTGTAAATCATGCTTTTTCTCGAGATGCCTACTAAAACGGGCCAGAAACTTCCATCTTCACTTTTTTTTATTTTGAACTCATCCAATCTGTTCAACATTGTATAATTCTGAGGAATATCCTTAGCAAATCCGAATCCCGGATCAATAATTATCTCTTTTATTCCCTTTTGTGTAGCCTTTTCTATGAAATTAACAAAATAGTTGCGTACTTCATTTACCACATCCGCATACTGGCAGAGGCTTTGCATAGTTTCCGGTGTGCCCTTTTTGTGCATGGCAATGTATGGTAATTCAAGCTTTGCAACCATGTCGAGCATTTCAGGGTCATCTTCTCCGGCAGAGATATCATTTACGATAAAATCGCCAATAAAATCATACGCCCGTTCAACAATTGAAGCCCTAAAAGTGTCGATTGAAACAGTGCTCTGAGGAAAATATTTCAAAAGAATCTTCAAACCTGGCTTAAGATATTCCCATTCGAGTTCTTCAGGAATACTTTTTAATCCAGGTCTGGTAGAGCAGGCTCCAAGGTCAATAATATCGGCCTCCTCTTCTATCATCTTTTCAAATTTTGAGACAATCTCACTTTCTGTAGTACAACGGCTTTCGCTGAAGAATGAATCCGGATTGAGGTTAATTATACCCATCACGGACGGATAATTGATCTTTATCATTTCTATTTATTAACTAACTTTGCTTTACTTACAAATATAGGACTTATTATGCTAATTGTTTTAGAAGGGCTGGATGGGGCAGGGAAATCTACCCAGATGTCCATGATAGAAAATTATTTCAAAAATATGGGCAAGACTGTCAGACTTCTTCATTTTCCGAGATTTGATGCACCAGTTTTCGGAGATCTCATATCTCGATTTTTGAGAGGAGATTTTGGAAAGATTGATGAAGTCCATCCATTACTAGTTGCCATGTTGTTTGCAGGGGACAGGCATGATGCAGCACCTTTGATTAAGAGCTGGCTTGAAAAGGGAGATATAGTAATTCTTGACAGATATGTATATTCAAACATCGCTTTTCAGTGTGCCAAAGCGCATAACCGACATGAAGAGGAGATTGTTAGAGATTGGATTATCGATACGGAATTTCGTCACTTTGCTATTCCAAAACCGGATTTGAACTTGTTTTTAGATGTTCCAATCGACTTTATTTTTAAAAAATTAAATGAAGTTAGGGTTGGAGAAGAGAGAAAATATTTACAAGGCAAGACAGATATTCATGAAGCAGATATTTTTTTTCAGAAACGAGTCAGAGACATATATCTTGCCCAATGCAAAATGGACAGCAGTTTTATAAGGATTGATTGTTCAGGTGTTTCAGGAGAGATGCTTGATGCGGGCGCGATATTTGAATTGATTTCAAAACAAATTGAAAAAAAATGCTGATATGAGATTCTTAAGAGGGTTTTCCAGAATATTGTTAGGACTGACTTTCATTTTTTCAGGATTTACCAAAATAATTGATCCGGTGGGAGTGGGGTTGATATTTGCAGAGTATTTCAAAATTATAGGATTAGCTGCTGCCCCCGGAATCTGCCAGATTATGGGGATAGTGCTATCATCCTTAGAGTTGCTTTTAGGCATTTCCTTACTGCTTGGTATAAGGATGAAAGTAATTGCTACAGTTACACTGATATTAGTCTCATTTTTTACAATAATTACTTTTTTTCTGGCAATTTTTAACCCTATTCAGGACTGTGGATGTTTTGGAGAGGCAGTAAAACTAACAAACTGGCAAAGTTTTTATAAAAACATTATATTATTTATATGTGCACTGATAATATACAGACAGAGAGATATATTTGTTCCAATTGCTCCTACTCATTGGGAGTGGATACTTGTTTCTTTATATGCATTAGCTGTCGTATCAGTTTCCATACATTGTTTTCGGCATTTACCTCTTATTGATTTTACTGATTATAAAGCAGGTAAAGATTTAAGAGAGAATGTTATTTTACAAAAAAATGAAGATCAGCCTGTTTTTGAGACAGTATTGATTTATAAAAAAGGGAACACTATCAAGGAATTTTCGATTGAAACCCTTCCAGATTCTTCCTGGACATTTGTTGATTCAAAAAGTAAGCAGGTAAATGACACAGCAGATCCAAAATCAGGAACTTTTGCAATATCTGACAGAAACGGTGAATATATCACAGATTCGATCTTATCTTACAAAGGAGCTCTTTTTATTACCTCGATTCCCTATCTGGAAAGACTTGATCAAAAGATTATTAAAAAAATTGTCGAAAGAGATACCCATTTTAAATCTATGGATATTGAACATATTGTCCTCACCGGCTCCTCTTTTGAAAGTGTTGATGAAACTTTTGGGGATATTGGTGACCTTGCTGTCTATTATTCGGATTATAAAACACTGATAACTCTAAATCGTTCAAATGGGGGATTGGTATATCTCTATGATGGTCAAATTTCCGCAAAATGGTCACTTATAGACGCAGATAGACTTAATATTGAATCAATCACAAAGGAGGATCCGGAGATAATAAATGCAAAAAAAATTATTAAGGAGCGTGTTACTGTAGAAGTTTTTATTGCTCTTCTTTTGTTGGTAATTTTTCTTATGAGATTTATTCTCAAGATGACATATAAACCAAATTTAAAAAAAGATGAAGATTGTTCGAGAGTGTAGTCTTAAGGACAAAAATACATTTGGCTTTGATGTAAAAGCCGACATTTATGCGGAGGTAGAAAGTAAGGAGGAGCTGAAATTGCTGCTGAGTAATTCTGAATATTCTCAAATTCCAAAAATAGTAGTTGGATCAGGATCAAATATCCTTTTTCGAAGGGATTTCAAAGGTATTGTTATACATCCGGCCATAATGGATATCTCCATCGTTGGTAATGACTGCGATTATATTTACTTAAGAGCAGGTGCGGGTGTGGTTTGGGATGATCTTGTACAGTTTTGTGTAGACAGGGGGTGGGGAGGTGTGGAAAATCTTTCAGCTATACCAGGATGTGCCGGTGCGGCTCCTGTTCAAAACATTGGCGCTTATGGGGCTGAAGTTGCAAATGTAATACATGCGGTGGAATTCATATTTTACAATGATCTTTCTGAAAGAGAATTTTCTTGTGGAGAGTGCAATTTTGGGTACAGAGATAGTATTTTTAAGCGAGAACTGAAAGGGTGCGGGATTATA
>JAHDRO010000129.1 GCA_018433265.1 Bacteroidales bacterium | reverse complement strand
TATCATATTAAAAGTCACATGACAATTGATGAGTTTATTCTTTTTCTTGAAAATGAAATTGCAAAAGCAGAAAATTACAATAGATATTACTATTCAGTGGATGATCTGAAAGAGATAGAAAAATTGCGGGATGAAAAATACAGTCGTGATTGGTGGAACCTGTGTTCTGCACCACCATACAAATATTCTAAGGCTTTTCAATTTCCCGGAGGGTTGGTAGAAGTATATCTAGAAGTATCAAAAGGGACGATATCCGACGTTCGTATTTTTGGAAGCTATTTTTTCACACAGGAAACAACCGAAATTGAGAATATTCTCAAGGGATGCAAACACACTAAGGATGATATTCTTGAAAGATTGCAAACAATAAACCTCTCTCATTATTTCAACAATATAACAAGAGAGGAGTTTATTTCACTTTTCTAAAATATTTAATTATAATTATCTTTTTATTTTTTTCTCTTTATATTTAGTAAGTATATCCTTGAGGACATCAACACAATCTACGACCGCATCTTCAAACTTAACAGAGTGGCGTTCAACAACTATTTCATCTCCTGGGATTTTGATCATCATCTTCACATTCTTGTTGTCATAAACCGGCAACAGACTTAAGACTACATCTACACCGAGAATTCCGTCATAATAACGTGGAAGTTTAGCCAATTTCTTCTCAATAAAGTCAATCAACTTTTGATCTGCATCAAACTTAAGAGATTGAATCCTAATGTCCATAAAATTATCCTCCTTTTTTTGCTCTTGGATGAGCGGTTTTAAATACTTTTTTTAACTGTTCAAATGAATTATGTGTATACACTTGCGTAGCCGCAAGAGATGAGTGCCCTAAAACCTCTTTGATACTGTTTAAATCTGCGCCATTGTTAAGCAGATGAGTAGCAATGCTGTGTCTTAAAACATGAGGCGATTTCTTGCCAGAAAATCCCTCAACTCCAAGAAGCTCTCTCCTTACAACATTATTGACAAAAGCAAGATACAAAGGTTTACCCGAATCTGTAACGAATAATGGAGATATGGAAGTAACAGGAAAATCCTTAGAATAACAAGCAAGATAGCGCTCCAATTCCTCCCTGAGTGAGTTTGTTATGGGAATTTCTCTCTGCTTGTCTCCCTTGCCGGTGACACGAAAAAGAGAACGATTCATGTCCCAATCCGATACTTTAAGATTTGCCAATTCTGCACGACGCATGCCTGTATTATATAAAGTTGAAACTATAGCCCTGTTACGGAGAGATTTATAATCTTTGCATACTTCCTTAGAGAAGTAGTTTTCCATGGCATGTTCAGTATAAAATTGTGGCAGTTTCTTTGACTGTTTGGGACGATGTACCCTTTTCACCGGATTGGAATCTAATATTCCGCATTTGACAAGATAGTTTGAAAAGCTGCTTAAAGCTGAGAGTTTCAAGTTCATAGTTCTGGGGGATATTCCAGATTCAAGGCCGGCTGCAATAAAACCTCTTATTAGATTGGGCTTTAAAACATCCACACTCTCTTCCTCCCCATCGGAAGCAAATTCGAAAAATTCTCTAATATACTCACCATATATGGCTTGCGTCCGATAGGAGTATCTTTTTTGCGTTTTGAGATATTCTATAAACTCTGCAACCATCCCTGTTTTCTTTCGACACTAATATAAATAAAAAAAATGAGGGTGCCAAAATTATTGACACTCCCATTATCAATTATCAAGAGCTATGTCACTCCTCGTTTCTGCGAAGTGACTGTATATAGATTGCCTTTTTAATCTCGTCACGCCTTTTAACCGATGGCTTCACATAAGCCTTTCTGTTTCTGAGTTCACGAATTACTCCAGTCTTTTCAAATTTACGCTTGAACTTCTTCAGAGCACGTTCTATGTTCTCACCCTCTTTAATAGGGACTATTATCATAAAGAAAAACACCTCCTTTTTTTGAGTTTGCAAAAGTATGGATTATTTTGGTAAAAGCCAACTTACTGGGCATTTTTTTGTATTTTCGCATAAAATATAAAGAAAATGGAACTTGAAGAATTCAGAAAAGCTATTGAAAAAGGAATACCTGATACATTGCCTGAACCAAAACCTTATGACAATAATATAAATCACGCTCCCAAGAGAAAAGATATCCTTACAAATGAAGAAAAAGAACTTGCCTTAAGAAACGCTCTAAGATATTTTCCCAAAAAACATCATAAGATTCTGGCTCCTGAATTTGCCCGCGAACTACAAGAGTATGGCAGAATATATATGTATCGCTTCCGCCCGGATTACAAAATTTTTGCACGAAATATTGACGATTATCCTCATAAATCCAGACAGGCTGCTGCAATAATGATGATGATCAGTAACAATCTCGACTGTGCAGTTGCACAACATCCACATGAACTTATTGTCTACGGTGGTAATGGTGCTGCATTTCAAAACTGGGCACAATATCTTTTAACCATGCAGTATCTGTCACAAATGACCGACGAACAAACCCTCGTACTCAATTCCGGCCATCCGCTCGGGCTTTTTCCATCTCACAAGGATGCTCCACGACTTGTTATTACAAACGGCATGGTGATACCAAATTATTCATCAAAAGATCATTGGGAAAAATTTAATGCTCTCGGTGTCTCACAATACGGACAAATGACGGCAGGATCGTTTATGTATATTGGACCTCAGGGAATTGTTCATGGTACAACTATCACAGTCATTAATGCTGCAAGAATGCATTCCAAAAAGGGAGATGAAGGTTTTAAAGGGAAACTGTTTGTGAGCTCCGGCTTGGGAGGAATGTCCGGAGCACAGCCAAAAGCAGCTGTAATTGCCGGTGTCATAGGAGTCATTGCAGAAATTAACCCCAAAGCAGTACAGACAAGATATTCCCAGGGTTGGGTTGATGAAGTATTTACTGACCTTGACCTTCTTGTAGAGAGAGTAATAAAAGCTAAAAACAACAAAGAGGCTGTTTCTATTGCTTACCAGGGTAATATCGTAGATTTATGGGAGAAATTTATCGAAGCCGGTGTGGATGTAGATCTGGGAAGTGATCAAACTTCACTTCATAACCCTTGGTCAGGTGGATATTATCCTGTTGGAGTTTCATTTGAAGAATCCAACAGATTAATGGCAGAGGAACCAGACAAGTTTAAGGCACTCGTTCAGGAATCATTAAGAAGACAAGTATCGGCAATTAACAAACTTTCTAAAAAAGGCATGTATTTTTTTGACTATGGAAATGCCTTCCTTCTCGAAGCCTCAAGAGCTGGGGCAGATGTTTTGTATCATGACGGGAAATTTAAATATCCATCTTATGTGCAAGATATTATGGGCCCTCTCTATTTTGATTATGGATTTGGCCCATTCAGATGGATTTGCACATCATGCAAACCAGGAGACTTAAGAGTTACTGATGAAATAGCTGCAAAGGTTATTGAAGAAATCATAAATCATGCGCCTGAAGAGATTAAAATTCAACTATCTGACAATTTACACTGGATAAAAGAGGCTGAATCCAACAAACTTGTCGTTGGTTCACAAGCCCGCATTCTTTATGCAGATTGCGAAGGCAGGATCAAAATTGCTCTTGCAATGAACAAAGCCATAAGAGAAGGAAGAATATCTGCACCAGTAGTGCTTGGCAGAGATCATCATGATGTTTCAGGAACAGACTCTCCTTTCAGAGAGACATCAAACATTTATGACGGTTCAAACTTTACAGCCGATATG
>JAHDRO010000165.1 GCA_018433265.1 Bacteroidales bacterium | reverse complement strand
TTTCAGCTCTTTGGAAAATATAGTTGACAGTCTCTGCATTTGCACAAAGAAGCCCAAACATTGTGGCGGCAAGAAGCGCCCAGTTTTCTTTTTTGCCCTGAAAATCAATTTTGTAAAGAAGATCTTTGACAAAAACAAAGATCAAGATACAGACGAAGATGAATGTTATAAAGATATGAATATGAAATACTTGCGTTCCTCCACCTTTAGAAAGCTTGAAATCGATGGCATTTTCCAGAGTAAGAAAAGGACGATAAGACTGATTTGTGGGGAGAGTGCTTATAGTTTTGCCATCAACAAAAAATTTATAAACATTTATATCCCTAATAGCCGGATTATTGACTATTGTGTGGTCGTCGTCAAAATGGAAACTGTTGGAAAAATGATTGGAATATGCAAGAAGTATTGCAAGAAAAGCTAAAACAGCCAGCCTGTAAAACTTGGAATTATTGTTATTCATCCGAAGATGTTATTGCCTTGATGCCGGGGAGTTCAATTCCTTCAAGGTATTCAAGCATTGCTCCGCCGCCTGTAGAAACATAACTTACCTTATCTGCAAACCCCATTTGGGTAACTGCTGCCACGGAATCTCCTCCGCCCACTAGTGTGAAAACACCTCTTTTTGTGGCTTCAGCGAGAATTGTAGCAATACTTTTAGTACCGGAAGAGAACTTTTCCATTTCAAAGACGCCAACTGGTCCGTTCCAGAGAACGGTTTTTGATGAGAGAATAATCTTCTCCCACTCTTTAACTGTAGATTCTGCAGCATCCATGCCCATCCAGCCATCAGGAATCTGGTCACATGGGCAGATTCTAATGTTGGCTTCATTGCTGAAACTGTCTGCAGCTACAACTTCTCCTAAATAGTACAGCTTTACGTTTTTAACTTTGGCTTTTTCGATAAGAGATTTTGCAAGATCAAGTTGGTCATCTTCGCAGAGTGAATTACCTATTTTACCTCCTTGTGCTTTGACGAAAGTATAGATCATTCCTCCAGCGATTATCATGTTGTCAACTACATCAAACAATTTTTCGATTATGCCGATTTTGGTGGACACCTTTGCACCTCCCAGGATGGCTGTAACCGGGTGCACAGGAGATTTGAGAACTTTGTCAATGGCCTCAATTTCTTTCTCCATTAAGTAACCAAACATTTTGTCATTAGGAAAATATTTAGCTATAAGGGCTGTGGATGCATGTGCCCTGTGTGCTGTGCCAAAAGCATCGTTTATGTAACAGTCTGCATATGATGCAAGCCTCTTTGTGAACTCTTCCTGCTTTTTCTTAATTTCTGTCTTTGCTGCTTTTTTTTCTTCTTCAGAAGCATTTTCGGCCAATCCACGAGGCTTCCCTTCTTCTTCTGCATAGAAACGAAGATTTTCGAGGAGTAGTACCTCTCCAGGTTTCAGGTTTTTAGAAAGTTCTTCTGCTTCTGGGCCCATACAGTCAGGTGCAAACTTAATCTTTGTGCCAAGTTTTTCTTCTATTGCAGGAATAATATGCTTTAATGAATATTTCTCAGTTGGTCCTTTTGGTCTGCCGAGATGTGACATTATTATCAGAGAACCACCTTCTTCAAGTACTTTTTTAAGTGTAGGAATTGCAGCACGAATACGGGTGTCGTCTGTGATTTGGAATTGTTCGTTAAGAGGAACATTGAAGTCAACGCGGACGATTGCTCTCTTGCCTTTGAAATTGTAATTATCAATCTTTTGCATCTGAAAAAGTATTTAGTTATCACTCTTTTATCATGGCAAATTTAGAAATAATATTAGAAAAAGTGTTACCTTAGACGCCACTAATTACATATTTTAAGTTTTGTTGTAATGTTGTTGGAGTCTCCCTCGGAATGGAAGGATTATGAACTTATAGATTCGGGTGATTTTCAAAAACTTGAGCGTTTTGGCAGATATATTTTAATCCGTCCGGAACCTAAAGCTCTTTGGAAACCATCTTTATCTGACAAGGAGTGGATGAATATGGCTCATACCAAATTTACAACAGGTGCCGGATTTGGCAAAGCTGGGAAAGAGGATTCCGGGACATGGCACACTCTTAAAAAAATGGATGAACAGTGGCTGATTTCATACAATAAATCGGAATTGGCATTTAGACTTAGATTGGGACTTACATCATTCAAGCATGTGGGGGTATTTCCGGAACAG
>JAHDRO010000060.1 GCA_018433265.1 Bacteroidales bacterium | reverse complement strand
AGATTATCCCGTGGAGACATCTCCTCTTACTAAGAGACACAGAAACAACCCTAATCTTACTGAAAGATTTGAACTTTTTGTCAATGGCAAGGAGCTTGCAAATGCCTATAGTGAGTTGAATGACCCTGTCGACCAGCTTGAACGCTTTAAGGAGCAGCTCAAATTGAAAGATAAAGGTGATGATGAGGCTATGTATATTGACATGGATTTTGTGAGAGCTCTTGAATACGGTATGCCGCCAACATCTGGCATGGGAATAGGAATAGACCGCCTCGCAATGCTTATGACCAATTCTCCTTCCATACAGGATGTCATATTCTTCCCTCAAATGCGTCCCGAGAAGATATAATAAAATGATTATTGACACTCTTTCATCGGCTAAGAACCCACGTATTAAAGAGTTGGCTTCTCTACAGAAGAACTCCTCAAAACGTCGGGAATGTGGATTATTTGTGGTAGAGGGTGTCAGAGAGGTTGACGCTTGTATTAATGGTGGCTATATTCTTGAATCTCTTTTTTTTGTACCCGGATTGTTCTCTGAACAAAAGGCACTTGCAACAGGATGCCCTCATCTTAACATAATTTCCGAAGATGTCTATTCTACAGTTGCATATAGAGGAAGTACGGAGGGAGTAATTGCTATTGTCAGGGAAAAGAGGATGGTTATTGACAATGTGAAACTTTCTGAAAATCCGTTAGTGATTGTATTGGAATCGGTTGAAAAACCCGGCAATTTGGGTGCTGTTTTAAGAACTGCTGATGCGGCGGGTGTAGATGCAGTAATAGTATGTGACCCGCTTACAGATCTTTTTAATCCCAATCTCATCCGTTCGAGCTTGGGTGCTATTTTTACGATGCAGGTTGTTGCTTGCTCTTCCGAAGAGTGCTGTCTTTGGCTTAAAAGAGAAAAAATTTTAATTTTTACCTCTGAGGTGCAGGCTTCTGAATGGTACTACAATTCCGATTTTACCATGCCTTCGGCTTTGGTTATGGGAAGTGAGGCGAATGGTCTTTCTCAATATTGGCGGGATAATGCAGACCGAAGAATAAAAATTCCCATGAAGGGGTTTGTTGATTCTCTAAATGTGTCGGTCTCTGCTGCAATTCTCTGTTTCGAAGCTGTCCGCCAGAGGGATTTCAAAGAAGATTTTACATAGATTCTAATTTTTATTATAATGCGTTTTGCTGTCGCCGGTAATCCTGTCAATCACTCTCTCAGTCCTGCCCTGTTCAGAGCTGCCTATGGCAATTCGGAAGATAGTTATGGGCTAATTGAAGCAAAATCCGCAGAAGAAGTTATTGAACGGTTCAGAGGTGAGGGCTATGACGGAATTAATGTTACAGCTCCTTTTAAGGAGGGTGTTCTTGGGTTTGTGGACGTCCGAAGTGAACTTGACATTGCTATTGGTGCTGCAAATACTCTTTTGATGAGAAATGGATTGATTTATTCTTTTAATACTGACTATAATGGAGTTCAGGAGTGTATCAAACCTTTTGCTGGCAGTGGTAAGAAGGTGCTTGTGATAGGATGCGGAGGTGCTGGTAAAGCTGCTGCCCTGGCGGCGGCCGGCCTTAAGTGTCAGGTTACCGTTGTTAACCGTTCTTTAGAAAAGGCTCAACAATTTGCCGAAATTCATTCGCTTGCCGCCGGCCGCCTGAATGACTTGATAACTTTGATAGATAGATCGGATATAATTATAAATACTCTGCCTTCAAATCTCGAATTGATTGACCGAGCAAATTTTACTGGCAAAACTGTCCTTGAGGCCAACTATAAATCTCCTCAAATAGGAAGATTGTCATTCATTACCAAATCAACAAATTACATTTCCGGCAAATATTGGTTGCTCCACCAGGCAGTTGATTCATTTAGACTTTTTAAGAGAACAGAGCCCGATTTTAACTCGATGCTTTTGTTCATTGAAAATATCTGAATTTTTATATCTTTGTCACTACTATTAAGGAGGAGAATTCATTATGTCATTAAACAAGGTTATGCTCATTGGCAATGTTGGGAAAGATCCTGAAATAAGGCATCTAGACAACGACAATATAGTTGCCAAATTTACTCTGGCCACTACAGAAAAGTATCGTGACAGAGACGGAAAATGGCAGGAACAGACTGAGTGGCACAATATTGTGTGCTGGAGATCTCTTGCAGAACGCGCTGAGAAATATGTGAAACGCGGCACACAACTGTTTGTCGAAGGAAAAATAAGAACTAGAGAATGGCTCGACCGTAATACCGATCAAAAGAAAATCTCGATAGATATTGTGGCTGATAATTTTCAAGTTCTTGGCCGAAGAAGTGAGGCTCCTCAACAATCTCAAAATTCACACACTCCTGCTTCTTTTTCAATTCCTGAAGACGATCTCCCGGATGACAGTCTGCCATTTTAATTTGTATTAAGTAATAACTGGTAACATATGAAAGTTGATGTAATTCTCGGGCTCCAATGGGGAGATGAAGGTAAGGGTAAGATCGTGGATGTTTTAGCAAAAGATTATCCTGTGGTTGCAAGGTTTCAGGGTGGCCCAAATGCAGGACACTCCTTACTGTATAAAAATAAAAAAATTGTTCTTCATTCGATTCCTTCAGGAGTTTTTCATACAGGTACAACCAACATAATAGGTAATGGTGTGGTACTTGATCCTCTAATCTTCAGAGAAGAATGTAGCAATCTCATCTCAATGGGTGTTCCTGTAAATGAAAGAGTCGTTATATCCAAGAGAGCACATCTCATCCTTCCAACTCACAAAATAATTGATGCTGCATCTGAAAATTCAAAGGGGGCTTCAAAAATTGGTTCAACTCTTAAAGGTATAGGTCCGGCTTATGTTGATAAAACTGGGAGAAACGGCCTGAGGGTTGGGGATATTCTTTCTGACAACTTCAAGGAGAGATTTTATGCTCTCAAAGAGAAACATATCAATCTCCTGAAACAGTTTGACTATGCCTATGACGCCAATGAACATGAATCAGAGTGGCTTGAGGCTGCAGAATATCTGAAAAACTTTTCTATTGTTGATGGGGAATATGAGATTAACAATCTGCTGGACAACAGTAAAAGAGTGCTTGCGGAAGGAGCTCAAGGTTCTTTGCTCGATATAGATTTCGGCTCCTACCCTTTTGTGACCTCTTCAAGTACTACTTGCGCAGGCGCATGTACAGGTCTTGGAGTCGCACCTTGCAGGATCGGTACAGTATATGGTATTTTTAAGGCTTATTGCACAAGAGTGGGCAGTGGCCCGTTTCCTACTGAGCTGAATAATGCCACTGGTGAGTTGCTCAGGACTCTTGGCTCCGAATTTGGAGCTACTACAGGTAGACCCCGCAGGACAGGCTGGTTGGATCTGGTTGCCTTGAAATATGCTGTGATGATCAACGGTGTCAAGAGTTTGGTGATGATGAAGGCTGATGTACTTGATACTATCGAACATATTAAAGTTGCAGTAGCTTACGAAATCGACGGGCAGATTACAGACAGAGTGCCTTTTGACACATATGCCACAGTGACCCCTGTCTACAAAGAATTCCCTGGATGGAAAAAGGATCTTACCAAGGTAACTGCAGAAGAAGATTTACCTTTTGAATTTATGAACTATGTCAGATTTATCGAGAAAGAGGTGGGAATCCCTGTCAAAATTATTTCTCTTGGTCCGGACAGAGAACAGACTATTATAAGAGAAAGCAGTAATTCTGCCGAGTTTTTCGATTAAAATCTAAAACCCGGCAGTGTTAAACTGTTACTGTTTGTTAGGCATATCTATCCTGAGGTGGGGATTTTTATCTACAGATCTTCCAAGAATAATAGAAACAACTATTGCAATAATAGCCAATCCTACAAAGAAGTACTCGGCATTCACTGCAGACTTGAGCAATGCAAGTGATGGATCTGCAATTGAAGCAGCAGTTCTTGTGAAAATTTTGCCAACAATGATAGGGACTACGAGCATCCCCATATTTTGTATCCAATATATCAAAGAATAGGCTGTACCAAGATTCTTCTCCTTTATTATCTTAGGAACTGTAGGCCACATGGCTGCCGGTACAAGAGAGTAACCTATACCCAAAATACCAAGTCCCACATATCCGAAAAATTCTTTTCCGGGCGCGAATCCGATAATCAAATGAGCGATTAGTACTAGAAGAGAACCTAAAATCATGAATCGGCTTGCTTTTCCTTTTTTATCT
>JAHDRO010000314.1 GCA_018433265.1 Bacteroidales bacterium | reverse complement strand
GTCAACTAAATATTAATTCTAAAAGGTTGAGTTAAACCTTTGTTTTTCTATACTCTTTTTTTGTTGATATATTAATATCTTTGATAATTTTAAGCTAATTCCTGTGGATAACTCTAAATTTACATTCTGCAACTATCTATAGTAAAAAAACTATATAAACAGCGAAAAATAAAATGAAATGATTCCGTCAGAGAAAAAATATGATAAATAAAAAGCTATTATAATAAAAGGTCCAAATGGAATAGGATCCTTCATTGTCTTAAATTTAAAAGCGAGTAAAAATAAAGAAATGATTGCTCCGATTATAAATGACAAAAGTATCATAAGTAGTGTATTTTTAAAACCTAGTGAAAATCCCAGTGCGCCAATTAGTGTAATATCTCCACCGCCCATTCCGCCGTGAGATACGAGTAAAATAATTAAAAAAAATCCAGCACCTGTTAGTAAGCCTAATACACTATCCAAAAATCCAAATGGAATATCGTATATGAAATAGCTTGCTGTTTTAAGAATTATATTTAATACTAATGCAGATAAAACTAAGCTATCGGGTATTATTTGGTGTTTAAGGTCTATAATCGCGATACTCAACAATATCGAAGTGAGCAAAGATAAATAAATAAATTCAAGAGTCAATCCAAATCTAGTAAAAAAAGACATATATATAATTCCATTTATAAGCTCAATCAAAGGATATCTTATGCTGATTTTTTCTTTACAGTATCGACATTTTCCTTTTAAAGTCAAATATGAAAATAGAGGTATATTGTCATACCACTTCAATACATGCCCACAATTCGGGCAATGTGACCCAGGAAATACAATGCTTTCTTCCCTGGGTAACCTGTAAATCAAAACATTTGTAAATGAACCAATTGCTAATCCAAATAGAAAAATAAAAATACTCATCTATAGCTCCTTGTCATTTAAAAGCCTCAATATTTATGTAGTCTTTTAAGAATTCATATTGGTTGTAGTAATCTAAAATTATATCAGCTTCTTTTTTAGCTAAATCTTCTTTGCCAGTTTTTATATAAATATCATAAAGAAGTATATGAATGTTTACTGCATCTTCTACGCCTATGTGTTTGTCAGATTCTGGCAATGCCATTATTTGATATTTTTCTTTTTTTTTAGCTTCTATTAAAGTCCTTATGGCGCTTTCAGTATCTCCTTGAGATAAGTAAAAATTTGCTAATTCAAAATGCCTAGAAACTACATATGCAGCATATTTTTTACCAAGTTCATATTCTTTCTTAGCATTGTCATAATCACCTTTAGAATAATACAGCTGAGCTAAGTGTGTATGAAGTTTGCCATCAAATGGGGCGAGTTTTGTCGCTTTCTTAGCTAGTTCAATCCCCTTATCAAGCTTTTCTAAATCTAAAGTCTCGTTGTAATCTTTAACGTAAATGTTGCTTTCAAAAAGCATCCCATTCGGATTTACAGGATATATTGTATTATCCGATTTTATATGCATTTGTAGATACAGTATGCAATAAAACTAGTATTAATAAACTGATTGATATTATCCTTGAAAACAGAGGCTTTATATTTAAAGTATACTTTGATTTATCGCTAGATAAATTCAATCCAATTATCCAAAACGCTGTCATGGTAACTGCTGGAAAGTTCCAACTAAATTCTATGAAAATGTGAGCAAAAAACGCTATGATTGTAGCAAAAGATCCTACATAATAAATATTATGCTCTTTTTTATAAATCTTAAAAAATTTAAAAATAACAGAACCTACAAATATTAAAATAAAACGAATCCTATTATCCCTAATTCTGTTAAAGTTTGTATATAGTGGTTATGTGCAAATCTTGAATACCACTGGTTGTTTCCATATCCTACATAATATGCAGAAAAAAAAGTACCCAAACCAAAACCTATTATTGGTTTTTCAGTAAATGCCCTTAAACCCGCTTTCCAAAATTCAATTCTCCCAATGAAAGATGTTCCAGTCAGTGAATCTTTTCTAATTAAATTGCTTAAAAATCAATATTTATGTTTAAATTCTTTTGAACGATAGGAGTTATATACACTAAACCTCTAGTCAAAACAAACCCTGTCGCAATAATAATAAACACATTTAATATACTATTTTTAAAATTTCCCTTGCTGTCTACAAAAACAAAAGGCAGAGCGACAAACAAAGCAAGCAATGCACCTCTAGAACCGCTTAACAACAGAGCAATAAAAAAAACAATTGACGATAAAGCGAATTTTTTATCTGTGTTCTTTAAATAAAAGCCGAGTGAAAATAAAAACAGCATCACTAAATATGTACCAAAAGGATTTGGGTTGAAAAAAGTGGAAACAATGCGCTGTGGTTCTACAAACACATATTCCAATATTCCCAATAATGCAATTAGGCTTCCAAACAATGTGACAATTTTAATCGTCTTTATTTTTTCTTCTCTTGGGAGATTCATTGTCAAATATAAAACCGAGCCATAAATCACTAGCTGCAGCAATTCGATAATAGTTCTAAGTTTATATATGCTCCAAAAAAACTTATTCCTGCAAACATTACAAAAAAAGATAAAAGTACAATGGCGAGTTTTTCTCTATGCTAATTTTCTCTTTTTATTTGAAGTAATAGTAAACCATACCTCCTAATCCTAAGATTAGGAGGATGTTTACTATATCATTATCCATCCCAGCGTTAAATATTGGGATTAATGTTAATGTAAGATATAGGTATATGAGTTTAAACATAGGTTAATTTAATTATTGGGTAATTGATTTTATATCAACAGTATACATATTCCCGCTATTTGCAATATAATAAGCCATTCCATCGTCTTTCGGATATTTTGGTTCTTCTTTTAAATAACCTGAATTGACTAAATCACTAATATTAGTCGTATAATGTCCTTTCTCGGCTGCGTATAGGCTTAATGCACTTTCTATAGTCCTGATATTGGCTTGATGAGT
This sequence comes from Bacteroidales bacterium, assembly GCA_018433265.1. The sequence goes on along the minus strand of JAHDRO010000314.1, from coordinate 11,784 downwards.
TTGTTCTTTTGCATTTTCTTGTGTTCCAACAAATCTAGGTATAGCTAATGCTGCCAAAATCCCCAATATTGCAATTACTACGACTAGTTCAATAAGTGTGAACCCGAAATATTCCCACTATCTGTTGATGTAATTTTTAAGTGCGAATGGCTATTCCCTGCGATTTATCGGGGTTTTTACATTCTCAACATATGGTTTTACTAGCTATCACAACCATATCATATGTTTTTATAGCTATTGCAACAGTATCAAGCAACTTGAAGGTCGTTTTTACGCTCACCATTAGTTAGTTTCATTGATACATCTGCCATCAATTTATATATTAAAGTTCTATGTTATAGATAGTGTGGACATGGGATGCTTCTTACGCCCTAAACATTCTATATTTACCCAAATTATACCACACTAATCTACAACTAACAACAAATATCCTTTCTAATTTTCTTAATCTTTCCACTACTTATATTTTAATCAAATAAGTCCTCTACAGCTTCTGCTTCTCCATATTTTAATAAGAAATCCACTACCGCTATCTCAAATATATCTTTTTGACTAATCCTTCTATTCTTACTAAAATCTATTATCATGTTTTCTAAAGTGGAATTCATACTAAATGCTTTTGAGTTGTAGTTTCCCTCTATCTTATATCTTGGAAGCTCCTCAGCTTCATCTGTAGTATTATTCTTTACAGCTTTTTTCTTCCCACTCTTTAGTTCATTTATTCCTTGGATCATTTCTATTAATACTTCTTCCAAGGCTTCTGATTCAAAGTTTAGCGGTCTTACATTTGAGTTATTCTCTTCTTCCTTTTTTATCTTTGTATAATTGTTTTTCTTAACATCCCATTCATATTTTTTTCTTTTCATAAATGTAGCCATCTCATTGTGACTTGCAAAACCAGTTTGTTCTGCAATGTCCTTAGGGTTTGCTCCATCTTCTGTAAAAAGTGAAATTATAAGAGCAGCTTTTGATACTCCCTTTAGTTGTAGAAGGTTGTTTCTTGCTTTTCCAGAATACTTTTCTGCAGCTGGTACAAACTTTCTATCTCTAGATTCCCAAGCAAAGTTTCATCTTCTCATATAGTTATCTAAAGATGCTGGATTGCTATAACCTAATTCTGTTGCTATATCTTCTTTTTCTTTACCTTCTTCCAGCAATGCTATAACTTTATTTACCTGTCTGTCAAATACAGGTTCCTTACATTCTATAAGAGCCATGTCTAATCCTCCTTTCTTAGCTATTAAGAGTATTTACTGCTTCTGAAAGTGCATCTATGTTTGTGTGGGTATAAACTGAAGTGGCTGCTAAATTTGAATGTCCAAGTAGTTTAGATATCTCCACAATCCCTACCTTCTTCTGTACTAGGGCAGATGCAAATGAGTGTCTTAGTATATGGCAAGTGACTTGCTTCTTTATACCAGCCTTTGCAGCAGCCTCTCTTAAGGTAAAGCTAATATGGGGGTATGATATGCTTCCACTTCCAGATTGTCTTGTGGAAAAGAAATAGTTTGATTCAGGAGCATCTCTGTGGTTTTCAATATAATCTATTAATAGTTTGTGTAGATTATCATTTATTGGAACTACTCTGTCCTTCCTGTTCTTTCCCTCTATTACATAAATAATCTTACTCTCTAAATCCACATCTTCTATTTTTAAGTCTCTACATTCTGAAATCCTAAGGCCAGTGTTGTAGAGGAATATTACTATAAGCTTTATAATGTAAATATCTATTGCTTCTGCTACCTTCATTACTTCCTCTTCTGATAAATAGACCCTCTCTTTCTGTGGAAGTCTTATAGGGTCAATTTTTGCTGCAATGTCTTTTTCAACTAGATCTTTTTTCTCTGCATATTTGTAAAAGCTTCTTAGGGTGTAAAAGTACCTGCTCCTGCTATTTGGAGCAAAGTCTCTTTCATCTTTCAAATATAGCATAAAGTCTTCTAAGTCCTGTTCAGTGATTTCATCTACAAATACTGGTCCGTTGGCTTTCTCTTCTAGATATTTTCTAATAAAGGTCATGTCCCTTGTGTAACGTTCTATGGTATTTGGACTTCTATCTATACTTTCCAAATATTTATCAAACCTTTCACAGGCTTCACTTAGTAGCATATTGCCATACTCCTTTCTTTTAAATTTTATAATAATAGGTATAAACTATCCTCCTATTAGTGTTACATGTTACCACTACAAACCCTTACAATCAAGTCATTTCAAAGGGTTAAGGCTATTTTAACTTGGTTTTAATACACCTAAAAAAGATAAGAAGCTGCAGATAAAAACAGCTCCTAAACCTTTTTTATTCTTGATTCTTCTCTACTTCCTCATCTTGTTCATCTGGTCTACAATAGGCCATTATTGATACTCTATAGTTCTCTCTTGAAACCAAAGTCTTTTGGGCTTTGCACCTGCTTAATTCTTCCTTAATAAGGCTTTCAACTGCTCTTTTCCCATAGTTGTCTAAGCTAAGAAGTTTATATACAAGTTCTGTATAATCATCTTCTATAAGCCACAAACCTAGTTGATGAATCTCTTTATCTGTAGGAATTGGTGAACTAGCATCATCTGTATATCCCAGTATGTAGTCCATTCTCCTATCAAATATTCTTGTCATTTCATCTAGGGTCTCAAAGCTAGGCATTCTCTTCCCTGTCTCCCACATCCCTACAGTTCCCTTCGATACTCCCAGCATTTCTGCTAATTCTACTTGTGTTAAACCCTTTTCTGTTCTTAAAGCTTTTAATCTTTCAGCAAACATCTTCTCACCTCGTTTAGTATTGTTGTCTTTCTTGAGTTAATAATATCACCATCAGTGAGTATTGTCAAACATAATGTGAGATTTATTTTAAATTATTTAAATTTATTCTTACTTTGTGTGACTTTTAGAATTGACACCTCTCACTTAATGTTGTATTATTTAATTATAAATCTCACTTTATGAGAGTTTGTTGGTGGGAAAGATTCCTCAACTTCTCTTATCTTTCTGTACTGTGAGTTCCCTGGCTGAACTAGAAGCTTTCTTATAAGGCTGGGAAAACCAGAATCATAATTTATTGAAAGGAGTGGACAATTTGAAAGAGAACAAACCCACAATGCTTACTGTTAGGGAAATAGCCAAGAAAGGCATACTGCCTGAACACGCCATAAGGCTTCTTTTAAAGAATGGTAAGCTCCCTGCTATCTATGTAGGGAAAAAGGCATTTATCAACTATGAAAAGCTACTGGAGCTGCTTAGTCAACTGGATGGCTCTGAAAGACCAAGAGGAGGTGAACAGGATGCAGATACAAATGGAATGTAAAAACTGTGGCAAGCTTTGTGTAACAGATCTGGGTAACTTCATGTCCACATTAATTGACACAGCAGAAATTGATTCAGTCTACTCAGGATATTTCTGCAGTGAATGCGCTGAAGACCTATTTGATGAAGAGGACTAAAGATGTGTTTCATTACCTCTCTAGACATAAACCCATACCCTATAGCAGTTAAAATTACAAACCCAGCCCCAGGAAGGAGGTGAATCCCCTATGAAATATGACAATCTACCTAAGGAATTACAGGATAGTGGAAAGTTCTGTCTTTGGAAATACGAGTAAAGAAATGGACAGGACAAACCGACAAAGGTTCCCTATCAAATAAATGGAAGACGTGCTCAACCTAATAATATAAAGACCTTTAGCGATCTAACTTCAGTTCTTAAATTGGTAAACCAGTACGATGGTATGGGCATTGGTGTCTTTGATAATTTCTCTGCCATTGATGTGGATCGCTGTATCAATGAAGATGGTTCCCTTACCTCTATGGCTAAGGCTATTGTGGAATTATTCCATGGCTCTTATATGGAGATCAGCCCTTCTGGAACGGGCCTGCGCATTCTCTTTAAGGTCCCAGGTTTTAAATATAATACCGGCAAGTACTACATCAACAACAAGGCCCTTGGCCTGGAGGTCTATGTCAGCGGTGCTACAAATAAGTTTGTAACCATAACTGGTAATGTGTTTCAGGATGGAGACATTCTTGAAGCAAAAGATAAGCTTCAGATACTACTTGACCGCTTTATGCTAAGGCCTAGAAAAAAGAAAAATAATAACAATAAGCCTCCCTTCTCCTACCTTTCTGATGAAGAGGTGCTTAAAAAGGCAACTGGGGCTAAAAACAATGATGAGTTTAATAAGCTCTGGGCTGGTGAAATTCTTGAAGGTAAATCCCATAGTGAAGCAGATCTTGGCCTTTGTACCCATCTGGCCTTCTGGTGTGGTAGGGACTTAAGCCAAATGGACAGGCTCTTTCGCCTAAGTAGTCTTTACAGGGAAAAATGGGATAGGGTACAAGGCGGGTCTACCTACGGCCAGATCACACTGGAAAAAGCCGCAGAGAGCGTATCAGAAGTCTACAGTCCCCTAGGAAAGCTCTCTACAATAGAATCAGACTTTGACGTTCCAGGTTGTAAGCCACTGGTAGAATTATCCCCCCACAGCAATCCACGTTATGGATGGAATGATATTGGTAACAGCAATATCTTTGCAGACCATTACAGCGGCATTGCCAGGTATGTCACCGAGAGAAAGAAATGGTTTGTCTATGATGGCAGAGCCTGGCGAGCAGATACCGGAAATCTAAAGGTCATGAACCTTTGTAAGAAGCTGGCAAATAAGCTTATGGTATATGCCCTCTCAATCGAAGAAGAACAGCTTAGAAAGCAATACATCGATTTTATATCCAGGTGGCAAACCAGAAGGCTAAGAGAAACCATCCTAAAGGATGCCCAGGATGTCCATCCCCTATCGGTCAGTGCTTTTGATAAAGATATTTATCTACTGAACTGCCAAAATGGAACCCTTAATCTTAAGACAGGCGAGTTTTATGAACACAGGGCTGAGGACTTCATCACCAAAATTGCAGGTGCCCATTATGATCCATCAGCAAGGTGTCCCAGATGGGAGAAGTTTATTGATGAAGTCATGAGTGGAGATAAGGAAAAGGCGGACTTCTTTCAAAAGAGCCTGGGCTATTCCCTAACTGGTGATACAATGTATGAAGCTATGTTCATCCTCTTTGGTGCCACTACCCGTAATGGCAAGGGTACCTCCATGGAGACCTTCCTTCGTATCTGTGGTGATTATGGAAGAACCTAAAGACCTGAAACCATAGGTATCAAGTCAAATGGAAACGGCTCAGCACCATCAGAGGATGTAGCAAGACTTGCTGGTGCCAGGTTTGTAAATATCAGTGAGCCTGATAAGAAGTTGACCTTAAGTGCAGCTCTTCTAAAGACCCTGACAGGTAGTGATACCATCAACGCCAGATTTCTTCATGAGAACAGCTTTGACTTCAAACCACAATTTAAAATTTTCACCAATACCAATCACCTACCAACGGTGACAGACCTTACCCTTCTTACCAGCGGACGGGTAAAAATCATTCCATTTGAAAGGCACTTTGAACCTCATGAAAGGGACCACAATCTTAAGCATGAGTTCTTTAAGAAGGAAAATCTCAGTGGCATTTTAAACTGGGTCCTTGAAGGCTATGAAAAGCTCTGTAGGACGGGCCTTGATATGCCACAGTCCGTTCAAGATGCTACCCTCGCCTATCACAAAGAGAACGATAAGTTAGGACTTTTCATCGAAGAACGCCTTTTGGAAGATGAAAGCTCTGAAGAACGTACTGCTGACATTTACTTTGAATACCAAACCTGGTGCAGGGAAAATGGCTACTATGCAGAAAACGCCAGGAACTTCAAAGCCGCACTTTCAAATGTAGGTGAAATCGTAAGGAAAAGACCACGCAGTGGTGGCGAGAAAACCACTCTTTTCAGAGGGTACAGACTCATAAGAGGCATCGAGTTTCTCGATTAAGTCCACACTGGGGCAATCTGTGGCAGCAATTTTAGTAGGTTTCAAATTTCTTTAGTCGCGTGAGAAACTACCATTTTTACTTGCCACTTATTGCCCATATGAAATCAACATAAAAATTGGAGATGAGATTGTGATGATCTACCACAAGTGATTAGACGAAATTTATCTTGAAAACTCTCAAATCCTTGGAAATCCACAATTATTTCTAATCGGAGCAGGTTGTGGCAGCAATTTCAGTAGATTTCAAATTTCTTTAGTCACGCGAGAAAGCTACCTAAAAACTTGCCACAAGTTGCCCCAAGCTTAAAAACTCATATTTTACCAAATACTGTGTTCATGACAAAAGGGCCTGGGGGATTATCAATCCCTACACTTCACCAATCAGGACAGCGGCTAGGGCCACCATACACGAAAACGCAGATTCAAACGAGGGAATAGGAAAGGAGGTGATAAAGATGATGAAAATTCCAAGAAGCATTAAAGCCGGTCTCGATACAGAGCACTTCGACATCATCCGCGTGATGAGTTTAGGGCACTTCTACCCCGTCATCGTAATGAGGGATAAGCGGGCTGAAGCAAGAGACCACTGGTGCCTTCAGTACAGAGGAAGCGGCTATTATTTCAAGACGCTTAAGGACATGGCTGGCTACTGCACTGAGCGTAAATGGCAAAACCCACTGATCAGTTAATGTCAGCGCGGACTTAACCCACTAATCAATCAAACCATTATTTATTTCAAGGAGGATATGATTATGTCAAATCAAACACTTTACACCAAAACATTCTGGAACGCATTAAGAGGTAGCGATGATGCCTATCAGGATATCAGGAACTACGCAGATGCAGGCGGCAACATTGAAACACCATATGAGTTTCAGCTTAGCTACAAGGACGCCCTCAAAAGAGAAAACCTCTTCAGACGCATCGCCACTGTGGTTTCCACCACTTCAGATGAAGGGAAGATTCATGCAATCACATCAACGGGCACAGCTTCATGGGTAGGCGAGAATATTGCCATCCCAGAGAGTGCTGATACCATTAACAAATTCAGTGTGGATGCCTATAAACTAGCCACCCTGACAAGGCTTAAGAACACCTTTGTTAAGGATACCAAGTTCAATCTGGAAGGCTACCTGAAAAATGAGTTCGCAGAGCGTTTCGGACGTGCTGAAGAGGATGCCTTCATTAACGGAGATGGCCTTGAGATGCCCACAGGCATTTTGCACGACACCAAAGGGGCTACTGTCTCTGTGACTACAGCGTCCATTACCTACGAGGATGTTCTGAAGCTCTATTTCTCTCTCGATAAACACAAGCGTAAGAAGGCCGTCTGGGTGATGAACGATGAAAGCGCCCTAGCCCTAAAAGCCTTAAGAGATGCAAATGGAAACCCACTGTGGCATCCATCAGAGGACACCATCCTGGGCAGACCTGTGGAATTCTCTCCCCATATGCCAAATATCGAAACCGGCAAGAAGCCTCTGGTCTTTGGTGACTTCTCTGACTACTGGATCATCGAGCGTCAACCTTTGATGGTAAAGACTCTTAAAGAAAAGTACGCTCTTGATGATATGATCGGCTTTTCCGCCTACGAGCGATTAGATGGTGTACTCATTAATCCTGATGCGATTAAGGTATTACAGATTACGGAGTAAGAAGCAAAAAGGCCCCAGAAATTAACTGGGGTCTAATTCTATTCTCATTTAGGGCCTTTCTCTACTTCCTTAATCCACTCTAATAATGTATTGGATTTTAGAACAATACGAGATTTTATGTTTTTAGTTTTAGGATTTCTGTTTTCAAAGAAGTAAAAAAAATCATTCCCTCTCTTCTTCTGTATACGGAAACTTCCGTGCGCTAAGGCATTTCTAATTGAACGAAAAACTCCGTCTACTTCACCTTTTGTTGGATTTGCAAGAATAATAGTTTCAGAAAGAGAATGGTTTTCCAATTGATTGTGACCTTCTAATATACTTGCTAAATCTTTTACTGTGGTCACAACAAATGAAATATCACTGCCAGAAATCATGTTATTCTTCAAGCTTTTGTATTGATGAGGTTTTGCCCATCCTAAATCCTTAAAAGTTTTTGCTCCATAGGCCGTTTCTGGAGAAGGGCAAGACCATAAATAAAAATTCAGGATCTTCTTATAATTAGGGTCTTTATCTATTGAGCTTGGATTAAATGCGCACCATTCTTTAAATACCACTTGTTCTTTCTTCATTATCAGAATCACATCCTTGTAATTGGGTTTGATCCAATTATATCACTTAATCGTTGTACTGGTAATTCGATTCTTGCCTATAATGATTTAAAAGAGGATATCACACTCCTATATCCCTCTAGGGCCGATTCTCAGGCGAGAAGGACTCTTATCAGACTAACACTATAACGATGACCTTCGCACTTCAAAATGTAAATATGGGCGTTCTAGATAACTAAAATGGCAAAACGGATAGACCTATGGACCTACATCCCATCTATCCGTTTTTCTTTTAGACTTTGAACTTATCCAGGTTCAGGACTCAACACGCTTAAAGGCCGCGTTCCCTGAAAGATTTCTCAGATAGTAGCGTCTGAATGCCCTGTGGTCATCCCCTATGAAACCAAGCCTCAAAAGAAAGCACCTGAAGTCGTATTTCTCATTCTCGCTTTTCACCGCTTTGGCAGTTACCCGCTTTTGATTGATGGCCATGCGGCAGAGTGCTTCGATGAATTTCTCGTGGTGCGCCACTTCATCTGCTTCACCCTTAAGTGGAAACCAGGGAAAGCCAATGGTCTCTTCTGAGGTATTGATGGGTAGCTTATCAGTACCGATGGCCTTCTTAATTAGATCGCCTTTGGCAGTGACTAGCCTTTTCAAGTTCGCAAGTCCTTTTTTTGTAAACATATCTGTGGGCATCTGGATTTCTAGAAGAGTTACTCCATCAGAATTTGTAGCTCTCGCATCTGTGATTATTGCTTCGTCTCCTTCAACTCTTTTGCCAGCTTTCTCCAATCCACCCTCTGGTTCAAAACCTCTTAAGCTAAGAGCTGTGGCCACATTCTGAAACTCTTCTGTAGATGTACTTTCACTGGTGACCTTTCCAGTCCTGTCCACCATGACCTTACCTATACAATAGGCAAATGTCGGTACGCCCATGTACTCAGACTTCACACCTAGAATTTCTTCTAAAGCCTTGACCAGCTGCTTACGTCTATCACCTTTGACGTTGTATTTATTTTCCATTTGCACCATCCTTCCTTATGGGATTGATTAAAGTAGATCGCGAATAAGTTAATTCCCTATATCTGCGAATTGATTAATCGCCTATATCGTTACCCTTATTGCAAATTAAGCTACCTCAGCTAATCCTGGTCATCAGGCTCAATCGCAATATACCGGGGATAGTCAAAGCCCTCTGACGAGACCAGCACCTTTCACCTGTGTCCACATTCCTGACCCTGATGCATCTGTATTCCCCCTTCTCGTTATAGCCGCCATCAGTTTTCAGTATCCAAGGTTGGTCCTGCAGAAAGTCTTTGCCAAATTCACTAAATTCATCGTCTGTCATCTCCACCTCCCGGTCCACGGTATAGACCGTCCCTTTCATGCCTGACTTTCTTGAGCGCTCTGTGGCTTCTCTCAAGTCCACAATGTTCTCGATTTTCCTGCCAAATAATGCGCGCATATTGCACCTCCTTCAAATTTTCTTATTACATTAATCACTCAAACAGGGTATTTTAGCAAGTTATTTATACGGTTTTTCGGCTTTTTTTGCATAAAAATTATGCGAATTTAGAACCGTTTAGACGAAACAAAAATAGCCACAGGGCCTCATAACGCACTGTTTCCAGTACATTACAGCCTTGTGACTATTATAATAACGCTCTCGGGGTATCCCCCCTATCCAATTTCGCGATTTTTCACACTTGACCCTGACGCGGTCACCATTTGTACGGGTTGTAGAGATTAGATTCCCCCTGGGTAGATGTATTTACATTCCTCTTAGTAGTTTCCTTTGACTAGCTCTAAGCCCAAGAGATGACTTATGATCTTCTTGGCAGTCGTTGTATTTAAATTAGTTCTTATAAATGACATAGAAAAAGCCATAAAGCTAAGTGCTCTAAGGCTTAATTAATCTTAATATTTCTAAGTATTCTCTCCCATTCACAAGGAAACCCTAAATATTTTAAATCTATAATTTCATATTCTTCTATCAATGCTGAAAGCTGAGTTACAAAATTTTCCCATTCGATTTTATCCCTCGATAACCTACCCATTATATAAATATTGGCAAATATCGAATCGTTCTTTATTCCCTTTTTAATGTCTGACTTAAATAACTTTGGTGTTATTGTAGCGTTTTTATTGTATAATCTTCCGTAGTGAGCACATCTGTTTCTTATATTTGAAAGTGCATGAAGCCATGTTCTAACAAACTCACCTTTTGTATTGTAGTATTCTTCAGCTATTTGGTCTTTATCCTCATCTAATAAATTATTATACATCTTTGACAATGTCCCCAAACTAGTAACTTCAATTAAAACCCATATTGGAAATACCCCATCATATTCATTTTTATGGTGCATTACAAATATTTCATCACTTCTATCTATTTCATCATTTAGTGCATCTATCATTCCTTTATGAAATTGGGGATTTCTAAAATTATTTGAATCCTTGTACCCCAAGGCTCCATATTTATGAGCAATATGATAAGAAATGTAGGTTCTAAAAGCTATTTCTATATCTTCTAAGACTGGTAGAATTAAATTTCTCAGTCTTTTATCAAAAAGATATATATTGTATACATCTTCTATAGAGATATCGTTATAGTCTCCATTAGAATTTTTATGCGTAAGCATATATGCACTAAGACGGTAATAATTAACCTTTTTTAGGATATTCTTAGCAAAATCATCATTATCAATTAAGATACTTCTAGATTTAAGTATCTTAATTTGTTCATCAATCGTTTTAGGATCTTTAATATCTCTCTTTCTTTCTAATTTCATAAGTTATTCTCCTAAAAAAAGTCCCACCCTGGTCCGCATTGTTAAGAGGCGTGGTGAGCTCTGTTAATATTATAATATACAATAATAGCCTTTTTGTCAATTTATTTTGTAATTTATTTGATTTTCCAAACCAACTATTATGCTTCGACATTTGTGTGGATTTACTGATTATTCATTTTCTTTGGTATACAAGACTCCTGTCCTTTTTATCCCACATAACACTAAGTCATTGTACTTCATCTCGGTAGGATTAGGATTTGTCTACACGCTTCTTGGATTCAACTACTGCCTGCAGCAATCTATATTCAAGCAATATATAATGTATAAATGCATCAGCACCCTCCAATAGAATTTTATTTGATTCCTCTCTTATAGGAAGACCCACAGAAAATTCTATACTATAATTATCCTTTGCACAAACGCTTGAATGGAAAGCCACATCTGATAAATGAATGTACCCCGTTGATTTCTTATATACTTCACTAATCCTAGAATCATAAACCTCTAATCTTTCTCTTAGAATGACATCCCTCATCTTTTTCCCGCGATCATCTTTGAAATCACTAATCTTTTTTCCTTTTAAAAACCCATCTATAAAAGCAGATTTATCTTCTGCAATAAATGCTGCAAAAATCCTCATACAATTGTCTATTTGAGACCTCACTAGAATTCCCACACAAGCTAAATTTCTTTCTTTTAACATACTTATGATGCCATCCAGCAAAGCTATACTTCTATCAAGTGCAGCTGTGAAAAACAAATCCTCTTGTAATAAAGTTTCCCCTACGATGCCACTAGCAATACTTTTTGCTACGTCCCGCAATTCTTCCATCTTGTGTAATCTTTCAGATAAAAACTCATTGTATTCTTCGTTATTCAAATATAACACCCATTTCTTTTATGTGATATTATGAAAATATTGTATACTAGATT
>JAHDRO010000042.1 GCA_018433265.1 Bacteroidales bacterium | reverse complement strand
TGAGGTTCGACATGCTTGGCAATAATTTTGCCCTTGGTCTCGAAGGTGGACATCACATGAGAAGAATTCTGCATGCAGGAGGTGATGTCACAGGTATGAAGATTACCGATTTTATGATAAATAAGGTAATTAATGACAAAAACATAGATCTTTTTGAGAACAGAGTGGCTATTTCTCTTATATGCGAAGATGGCACCTGCTATGGTGTCAGAAGTTGGAATTCTAAAAAAGAGTGCGAAGAGATATTTGTTGGAAAATTTTCTTTTTTAACTTCTGGTGGGGCATCAGCAATATACAAACGAACTACAAACCCACACACAACCACCGGCGATGGAGTTGCTATAACATATGAATCAGGATGCAGGCTTGCAGACATGGAATTTATTCAGTTCCATCCGACAGCACTTTACACAGAGCAGGACAAGACTTTTTTAATAAGTGAAGCTGTCAGAGGTGAAGGAGCATATCTCATAAACACAAAAGGGGAACGCTTTATGCCTGCTATCCACGAACTTGCAGAGCTTGCTCCAAGGGATGTTGTCGCAAGATCCATTTATCTTCAGATCTTAAACCAGAAGGAGCCATATGTCTACCTTTCTCTTAAGCACCTGGATCCTGAACGCATTAAAACTCGCTTTCCGAATATATTTGAAAAATGTTGCCAGCTCGGCATAGACATGACAGACAAAATACCTGTTGCACCAGCAGCACATTATATGGTTGGCGGTGTTAGAACAGACTGCAACGGCAGAACCAATGTCAATAATCTTTATGTCTGCGGAGAGCTCGCCTCTACCGGCATTATGGGAGCCAACCGTCTCGCATCCAATTCACTGCTCGAATGTCTGGTGTTTGGGTACAGAGCTGTTGAAGATACTCGTGAAGCATATAATAATGATGCTAATTTGGCAGTTCAACCAACCTTTTCTCATATTTTCTACAAAAATCCCGCAAATGAGATTCCCTATCTTAACCTCAAAGAGAGAGTTGCCAATATAATGAACGAAAAGGCTGGTATAATCAGAAACGAGAATTTACTTACAGAAGGTCTCGAAATGCTCGAAAATGAAAAAAATAAAATTGGCAGGGATATCAATGAAATATATACCCATCTGAGTAATAACCTTATAACCGTAGCCGAACTCATAATAAAATCTGCCATATATCGTAAAGAGAGCAGAGGTGGGCACTATAGAGAGGATTATCCAAATGAGGATCCAAATTTTGTCAAACACATCATCCAACAAAAAGGAAAACCAATCACAACCATACCTGTTGATGACAAATAATGCCAAAATCACATGGAGAGAGAAGATCTTATTGATAAGCTGATAGCCCTCGCAATAGAAGAGGATATATATACAGGCGATATTACCACAAATGCCCTGATTCCTCAGGAATCTCGCGCTACAGCAGAATTGACCGCAAAAGCTGCGGGAATAGTTGCGGGAATTAATGTTGTGCCCAGAGTTTTCAAACGTCTCGACTCATCTGTCAATTGGTCCCCGTTAATAAAAGAAGGCGGAAGAGTTTCAAAAGGAGATAAAATTGCAAAAATTGAAGGAAGTTATCGTGCTTTGCTATCAGCAGAGCGCACATCACTTAACATCCTCCAAAGAATGAGCGGCATTGCCACTATGACATCAATTTATGTCAAAGAGCTCGAAGGCACGCATACCAAACTTCTCGATACGCGTAAAACAGCCCCGGGAATGCGTATTTTGGATAAGATGGCTGTTAAGGCCGGAGGTGCAGTTAATCACCGCATGGGACTCTACGACATGGCACTTATAAAAGACAATCATATAAAAGTTGCAGGTAGCATATCTAACGCGATTAAACAGGTTAGAGCAACTATTTCTGCTGGAATCAAAATCGAAGTGGAAGTCACAACAATCATCGAGGTTGAAGAAGCACTCAAAGCCGGAGCTGAGATGATAATGTTGGATAACATGAGTAACGAAATGATGACTGCGGCTGTCAAGCTTATAGGCAAAAGAGCCAAAACAGAAGCTTCCGGAAACATGACATTAGCAAGACTCAAAGAGGTTGCCGCCACAGGAGTGGATTATATCAGCGTTGGTGCACTGACACATTCTGTCACTGCTTTGGACATTAGCATGAACATTGTACCACACAAATAGATGCCCATGGAGAAATTAGAGGTTATTGAGAAAATTAAAAAACTAAAATCCGAAAAGAGTGCGGTAATTCTCGCTCACTATTATACAAATCCTGAAATTCAAGACATATGTGACTTTATCGGAGATTCTCTTGGACTGTCACAAGAAGCTGGTAAAACGGATGCAAAGATTATTCTTTTTTGCGGAGTTAACTTTATGGCCGAAACAGCTTCTATTATCTCTCCTCAAAAGAAAGTTATAGTACCCGATATTACTGCAGGATGTTCACTTGCAGAAAGTGTTACAGCAGAAGATTTGGAAGAGTGGAAGGCACTAAATCCCGACGGAATAATAATTTCATATGTCAATACCACTGCAGATGTTAAAGCACATTCTGATATTTGCTGTACATCTGCTAATGCCCTCAAAGTCGTGGAATCAATCCCTTCTAACAAGAAAATTCTCTTTGTGCCTGACAGGCATTTAGGAAAATATATCAGTATCAAAAGTGGCAGAGATATGGAACTTTGGTATGGAGACTGCTGTGTCCATGATCGTTTTAACTCCAAAGTGATTATAGATATGTCTACCCGCTATCCTGAAGCAGATATTCTTATCCATCCGGAGAGCAGTTGCTCAGGAGATCCTGATATATTGAACATGCCCAATGCATATTTTTATTCTACAAGCGGCATGGTTAGACATGCAGCAAAATCTGACAAGCGGCAGTTTATTATAGCCACTGAGAAGGAGATTATCCATCATATGCAAAAAGTAATACCTGGTAAAGAGTTTATTCCGATAAATGCACAAGCCATATGTGGACATATGAAGAAAGCTACTCTCGAAAAGGCACTTTTGGCGCTCGAGACAGAACAGCCTGAAATAAAAGTTCCTGAAGATATTCGCGAAAAAGCATGGATACCAATCAGGCGGATGCTTGAACTGTAAGTTATTCCGCCCATTTGTTTTAAAATAATATTCTAATTGTATTGCCATGAAAAGTTTGTTGACTAAAGTATTGTCGACCATCTTGTTATCAATAATTTTGATTTCCTGTGGGAAAGTAATGATCACAGGAAGAAAACAAGTGTTATTATTTAGCCAGGGAGAGATAACATCACTCAGCAACCAGGCATATAGTGAGTTAAAAACAAAAGCACAGCTGTCGGACAATGAACATTATAACAAAATGGTCAATGAGGTTGGCATAAGACTTACAAAAGCTGTTACCGACTATTGTAAACAACATGGTTGGGAAAGTGCTCTTGAAGGTCTTGAGTGGAACTTTGAAGTATTTAAGGATGAGACTGTGAATGCTTTTTGCCTCCCAAACGGCAAAATTGTATTCTATGAAGGTATACTAAAATATGCTAATACTCCTGACATTGTTGCAGTTGTTATGGGACATGAAATTGCCCATGCCCTGGCAAAGCATGGAAATGAAAGAATGAGTCAGGAAGTGCTTGTGGGAGCTGTTGGTCAGGCCGTTTCCACCTATTTAGGCACTGAAAGCCAAAAAACACAAGCAATATTTGAACTTGCATACGGTGTTGGTTCACAATTTGGTGTTCTCCTGCCCTATTCGAGAAAACACGAATACGAAGCAGATAGATTGGGACTTATAATAATGGCTATGGCCGGCTACGACATAAATGTTGCTCCAAAATTCTGGCAGACCATGAGTTC
>JAHDRO010000177.1 GCA_018433265.1 Bacteroidales bacterium | reverse complement strand
GTCACTTGTCTGGCCAAAAAGGTGTACAGGCACTATAGCTCTTGTTTTTGGTGTAACAGAAGGTTCGATGTCCTCAACCTTAATATTAAAAGTATCTGAATAAACATCTACAAGTACAGGAACCAAACCCAACAAAGCAACCACCTCGGCAGTTGCAGCATATGTAAAAGCAGGAACAATCACTTCATCACCAGGTTTAAGTTCCAGTGCCATCATTGCAATTTGCAATGCATCAGTCCCATTCGCACAAGCAATTACGTGTTTGGAAAGCAAATATTCAGAAAGATTCTTTTCAAAATTAAACACCTCTTTTCCATTAATAAATATGGCACTGTCAATAACTTTTTGAATAGACTCATCAACATCTTTTTTTATTTTTTTGTATTGACCCTTAAGGTCTAACATGGGAATAGTCATATGTATTTAATATTTATTAACCACAAATTTAAAAATATTATTTCGACAGAAGTTAATTAACTGCTATCTTTGTAATGTTATGTTAACAAATGACAAGATTATCGGAATTGCTGCAGATCATGCAGGATTTGAATTGAAAGAGATTCTAAAAAAGGAAATCGAATCAATGGGTTTTACCTGTAAGGATTTCGGCACATATTCAACTGAAAGCATAGATTATCCCGATGTTGCACATCCTTTGGCCGAAGCTGTATCAAAAGGCGAAATTACACGTGCTGTTGCTATTTGTGGGACAGGCAATGGAATAAGTATGGTTTTGAACAAGCACGCAGGTATCAGAGCTGCTCTCTGTTGGAATGAAGAGATTGCTTCCCTTGCCAGACAACATAATAATGCCAATATCTGTTCTCTTCCGGCACGTTTTATATCCTCTTCACTCGCCATTTCTATAGTAAAAACATTCCTTACTACTGAATTCGAAGGAGGAAGACACAAACGGCGAATTGACAAAATAGACATTAAATAATGCCATTTTATATTCTTGATAGAGAGCATGTTAATGCAAAACTCTCTACTGATTTTAATAATTATCCTTCCGGCATAGTTATTCCTTTGGACAAACCTTATAAATGGACATCTGCAGATGCTGTAAGGAAAATCAAATTTATGCTGCAAAATTTTTTCAAAATCAGGAACATCAAGGTCGGACATGCAGGCACACTTGATCCCCTTGCTACAGGAATCCTCCTTATCTGTGTGGGTAATGCCACTAAAGAAGCTGAAAAACTACAGCAAGAAGAAAAGGAGTACCTTGCAGAGATAACATTTGGATGCACAACACCCTCATTCGATAAGGAAAAAGAAATAGATGCATATTTTCCTTATGAACATATTGACAAACCACTTATAGAAACAAGCCTGACAAAATTTATTGGGGAGCAGGATCAGATACCTCCACTTTTTTCGGCAAAACTTGTAGATGGTAAAAGAGCATACGAAATTGCAAGATCAGGGAATTTTATGGAACTTAAACCTGCAAAAATTACAATCTCCAAATTGAATATTGTTACTTACGAAAAGCCTCTTCTTGTTTTGCAAATAAGATGCAGCAAAGGAACATATATTCGATCTCTTGCACGCGATCTTGGTTATTCCTTAGACAGCGGTGCGTATTTAAGTGGATTGGTTAGAACTTCCACTGGAATCTTCAACTTGAAAAATAGTGTAAAAATCGAAGAAATTGAATCTCTTTTGAAACAAATTTAAAAATATTACGTATAATTTTTGGTTTATATAATTTTTTTAATTTTTTCAAATGAAACTATCTCAGTTTAACTATCCTCTAAATCATAATCAAATTGCCAAGTATCCAGCAAAATACAGAGATGAATCAAGATTGATGATCCTTCACAAATCTACAGGTGAGATTGAACATCGTATTTTTAAGGATATATTGGATTACAGTGAAGAAGGTGATATTTATATTTTTAACAATACCAAAGTTTTCCCGGCAAGATTAAAAGGAAACAAGGAAAAGACAGGAGCTGAAATAGAAGTTTTCCTTCTTAGAGAGTTGAACCGCGAGCAAAAATTGTGGGATGTTCTAGTTGACCCTGCAAGAAAAATCAGAATTGGCAATAAACTTTACTTTGGCGAAAATGACAATCTGGTCGCAGAGGTTATTGACAATACAACTTCACGAGGACGAACTTTGAGATTCCTCTTTGATGGCCCTCACGAAGAGTTCAAGGAGGCACTTTTCAAATTAGGTGAAATGCCCATCCCAAAATGGATTAGGACTAAAGTTGAGAGCATCGATTATGAAAGATATCAGACTATTTTTGCCCAGAAAGAGGGTGCTGTAGCAGCTCCTGCAGCAGGACTTCACTTCAGCCGCGAACTGCTCAAGAGGATGGAAATAAAAGGTGTAAATTCAACATTCATAACACTGCACATGGGACTCGGTAACTTTCGTACAGTTGATGTTGAAGATCTTTCAAAACACAAAATGGATTCTGAACAGGTTGAAATTACTGAAGAATCTGCTAATTCAATAAATGAGACAAAAGATAAAGGGAAAAAAGTATTTGCCATTGGTGTGACCGTACTAAGAGCTGTCGAAACCTCCGTTACAACTCAGGGAAGACTCAAACCATTTGAGGGTTGGACCAACAAATTTATTTTTCCTCCCTATAATATTTCAGTTCCTGACGCACTTGTGACTAATTTCCAACTTCCACAGTCAACAATGCTCATGGCAGTAGCTGCATTCGGAGGATATGATCCTGTAATGAATGCCTATCATGTTGCACTTAAAGAAGGTTATAAATTTGGAACCTATGGTGATGCAATGTTGATACTATAATTGTATAATTAATAGCATTTTCTGATTCTAAATTTTATTTATCCCTTTTGATGACCCCAAAAACAACGGGGTCATTTATTTTTGCATTATGCAAAATGATGAATTACTTTGTACTGTTGCTATTAACAATATATTCTGCTACCGGCCGAAACTCTCAAATACTATTCTGGAAGAGTTTGGCAGTTTTTCACCTCTTTTCAGAATGAGTTATTCGGAACTAGTAGAACGATTTGGCAAGAACTATGATTTCCTCTCCAAAATAAGTAATGGTAAGAATCTTGAATACGCTGAAGAAGAAATAGCATGGGCCAAAAATGAGGGCATAAAAATTATTCCTATTAGTTCAGAAGATTATCCCTCAAAATTGAAAGGCTGTTCAGATCCTCCTATTCTTCTCTATCTTCTCGGCAATGCCCCTTTAAACAACAACCTGTT
>JAHDRO010000231.1 GCA_018433265.1 Bacteroidales bacterium | reverse complement strand
TCTGTTGTCGTGTGCAACCAATGCAATAGTCTTCATAATTAATTATTAAAATTTTGTAAGCCTAAACGTAACCCAGTCTTCGAGCGGTTCCGCTCCAAAACTTTTGTAAAACTTTATTGATGGTTCATTCCATTTAAGAACAGACCAGTCAAATCTTTCACACCCTCTTTCTTTAGCAATTTGAATAAGAGATAAAAACAGCTTTTTACCGTAACCTTTGCCTCTGTGTTCGGGCAAAACAAACAAATCCTCAAGATAGAGACCAGCCTTACCTTTAAATGTGGAAAAATTGTGAAAGTAAACGGCAAATCCAACAGGTTTGTAATCCTCCTCAGCAATGAGCACCTCTGCTGACTTCTTTACAAAAAGTGAATCATACAATACCTCCTCAGAAGCAGTCACATCATTCTTCAATTTTTCATATTCTGCTAGTTGACAAATAAATCCAAGAATAATACCTGTATCATCCGGCTTAGCTGCTCTTATTATAAATTCCATAAATACTAAATATTTAAAAAGTAATTCAAATTTACTAAATAACTCATTATCCCACTCCGCAGTGGGAATCGATAATATAAAAAATTCATATATTTGCAATAACTATTAAATAATTCATGAAGGAGAAAAAAATATTCAATATTCCAAACATACTAACTTTATATAGAATAGCAGTATTTCCTTTGATTTTGGGATTCATACTATGTGGAAAAGAAAATCTATTTGCAATTTTTGTAATAATCAATTTACTGACAGATATTGCAGACGGCTTTATCGCTAGAAAATTTAATCTTGAGACTGAATTTGGCGCAAAAATAGATTCACTTGCTGATGATTTGACATATCTTCTTGCAATCATTGGCATTTTTGTTTTCAAGTGGGAAGATTTTATGCCATATATGACCAGCTTCTCAATTTTTATTGGATTTTTGATTCTCCCTATTATTGTTTATCTTATAAGACTTGGTAAAATCCCGAGTTTTCATCTGTATATGACAAAAATTGGAGGATATATTCAAGGATTTTTTTTCTTCTGTCTTTTTACTATTGGCTTTGTTCCATCTTTATACTATTTTATGATTATATGGGGGATAATAGGTTCTCTGGAACATCTTGCTATTCAGTTTTATTTGAAAAAAGAGATGAAATCAAATGTGAAGGGTTTATACTGGGTAATTAAAGAGAAAAAATAGAGAAGCAAATTTTATATAAAACATGGTTTTTCTGTCATCATTCAAATACATTTATCTTTGGCTGCCAATAATAGGATTCATTATTGCTTTCTTTGCCTCAATGACAGGAGGCGGTGGAGGTTTTTTCTTTCTTCCTGTTCTCACAATTTTTTTTAGTGTGCCCGCCAAAATCGCAGTTGCAACATCTCTTGCAGCCACTTTGCCAGTGTGTCTCGCAAGTTCATTGGGACATTACAGAAAAGGAAATGTAAATCTTAAGGTTGGATTAATCTTTGCCATTTCAGGCATTATAGGAGCTTTGTCAGGTGCTACTATAACTCACCTAATGAATTCAAAACAACTAAAAATATGTTTTGGGATCTATTCAATTATAATAGCTTTTCATATGATTTTGACAACAAGGAAAAAAAAGAAAGCGGAATTGAATGGTACCTGCCTGCCTGAATTAAAAAACAACAAAAAAATAATAAGGGGTTCTTTTTATGGTTTACTTTCCGGGATAATTACAGGAGCATTTGGAACAAGCGGAACTGCACCTGTTCTTACAGGGCTGTTTGATATGAGAATCCCATTAAAAACAGTTGTCGGTACATCTGTCCTGATAGTTTTTGTCAACACTATTTCTGCATTGGGAGGGCATATTCTGGTCGGAGACATTGACATGACTCTCGTAGTATTTCTTACTTTGGGAACAATTATTGGTGCAATTGTCGGTTCAAAAACTTTCGCCGGTGTCGAACTGGAAAAAGCCGAAACCAATATAAGACAATGGTATGCAATAGCGATGATTGCATTTGGAATAATGATGATGATCTATTAATTCATTGACATGATTAAAATTATCTATTATATAATATTGGCATATTTCTTTTTAGGAGCTGTTGGATTCATATTCATCAACAGAAAAAAGGAACAATCAGTTGCAAGAAATAATTGGGTCAAGTTTCTGACATATTTTATTATAATAAACGTACTCTTTTTCTGTATTATACAGGGCCCTGTTTTTTTTAGATTTGCAGCCATTATTATTATCATATCAGGCTGTTTGGAGTTATCAAGACTATATGTTAAGTCTGGGTATATTCATAAACAAGTGTTTTATTTCTCACTGCTGTTTTTTCTAATTATTTCAGTCGGATTTTTTATCTTCAGTGGCATGGAGAAAGAACTTGTTTTATATGTATTTTTAATTTTATCAATTTTTGACAGCTTCAGCCAGATATCCGGACAACTTTGGGGTAAGAGAAAATTGATGCCGACAATAAGTCCCAATAAAACATGG
>JAHDRO010000296.1 GCA_018433265.1 Bacteroidales bacterium | reverse complement strand
CTTTCAGGTCAGATCTTCAACTTTTATTAAAAAATTATCCCTGGATTGAGAATTATACTTTTGTCAGATCTTCGGATGCTCATTACCCGGATGATTTTGGAGATGTTTTTTCGGTGTTTGATATTCAGGAACCTTCTTTTGAAGCTTTGAAGGAGGCTCTTAAACTAAAAAAGGTCATCTTATGAATGATTTGTCGATGCATATTATAGATATTATTCAAAATTCCCTCAGGGCAGGAGCAACATTGATAACGGTTACTATTGAGGAAGATCGCGAAGATGACCTGCTTGTTATTACAGTTGAGGATAATGGTTGTGGAATGAGTAGTGAGCAGGTAGCAAAACTCAATGACCCTTTTTTTACATCGAGGACAACAAGAAGAGTAGGGATGGGAATTCCTCTCCTTCAACAAACTGCGGAGCAGAGCGGGGGAGAGCTTGAGATTAAATCAGAACCTGGGATTGGCACAACTGTCAAAGCTTCTTTTGGATACTCACATATTGACAGGCCTCCACTTGGAGATGTAGCGAATGCATTTATGTTGATGGTTTCTGCCAATCCTGAGATAGATTTTATTCTAAGGTATGTAGTGGGGAATGCTGATTATCTTTTTAATACAGTTGAAATAAAAAAGGTTTTGGAAGGTATACCTGTCAATGAACCATCTGTTATAAGGGCTCTTACTGAAATGATTAGAGAGAATATTGAAGATCTTAAAAAGAAGAAGTGATTACAAATGTTAAGTAAAAAGTTAATATTTATTTGTTTTTGATTTAATTATTAGTACTTTTGAGCATCATTTAAATAGTTTAACAATCAAATAACCAATTATTTATGAACAAGATTAAATCTATTGACGATTTGCGCAAGATTAAGCAGGATCTTGAGAACGGAATGAATATCCGTGAAAAGAGCAATTCGCCAGAGTCTTTAGTTCAGATTCGTGTGGCTATGGCTACCTGTGGTATAGCTGCGGGCGCCAGAACTGTCATGAATACTCTTATTGAAAAAATAGAAAAGGACAAAGTTCCTGCTGTGGTTACTCAAAGTGGATGCATGGGTTATTGCTATGCAGAGCCTACAGTCGAGGTCAGGATTCCGGGTAAGGATCCTGTTGTCTTTGGCTATGTGGATTCCAAAAAGGCAATTGACATCGTTGAGAAGTATATCGTTAAAGGCGAGCTCCTCGATGGGATAATACCAGTTAATTATCAGACCATTAACGATAAAATATAGCGATATGGCACAATACAGAATGCATCTTTTAGTATGTGGCGGAACTGGCTGCCGTGCGTCTCAGAGTGAAAAAATTGCCGAAAATCTTAGGGAAGAGATTAAAAACATTGGTCTGGAAAATGAAGCACAGGTTGTTATAACAGGCTGTTTTGGTTTCTGTGAGAAGGGTCCGATAGTTAAAGTTATTCCTGACAATACTTTCTATACACAGGTCAAGCCTGAAGATTGCAAGGAAATAGTAAATGAGCATGTTCTCAAAGGCAGAAGAGTAATGAGGCTTCTTTATGTAGATCCAGCTACCAAACAGCATGTTTCTGATTCCAAGCATATGGGTTTCTATCAAAAGCAGTTACGTATAGCACTGAGAAACTGTGGCTTTATTGATCCGGAAAATATTGATGAATATATAGCTCGTGATGGCTACGCTGCTCTTGGCAAGGCTCTTACGGAAATGACTCCACAACAGGTAATAGACCTGATTAAAAAATCCGGATTGAGAGGAAGGGGCGGCGGAGGATTTCCTACAGGTCTTAAGTGGGAAATTGCTGCTGCTAACAAAGCTGACCAGAAATATGTAGTATGTAATGCCGACGAGGGTGACCCTGGTGCTTTTATGGATCGTTCGATTCTTGAAGGGGATCCACATTCTGTGATTGAGGCAATGGCTATTTGCGGTTACTGTATTGGCGCTTCAAAAGGCATTGTGTATATTCGAGCTGAATATCCACTTGCTATTCAGAGGCTTAAAGTTGCTGCAAGACAGTGTCGTGCTTATGGTCTTCTTGGTAATGATATTCTTGGGACAGGTTTCAATTTTGATATTGAGTTGAGATATGGTGCCGGAGCATTTGTTTGTGGAGAAGAGACAGCTCTTATTCAGTCAATGGAGGGCAAAAGAGGAGAACCTACCGTTAAACCTCCTTTTCCTGCTCAAAGCGGTTATCTCGGGAAACCAACCAATGTTAACAATGTT
>JAHDRO010000285.1 GCA_018433265.1 Bacteroidales bacterium | reverse complement strand
GCAGAACTCCAAAATTGAAGTTTAGACTGCTCTTCTCTTTCTGATCCTCGCTCAATATTGAATCATTGTAGATCTTGAATCGTCTCTCGACCTTCTCCTTGGCATCGAAGAGATCCCTGAGGCGTGAGGGAAGGATTCCGTCAATTAAAAGCAGTATTCTGTAGGATGATTGCTCTTTTTTATAAAATAAGAGGCTGTTGCTGAAGAAATCCCTCTGATCCTTGACGAATTCTAGAACTTCATTCTCATCTGATGTTATTCTCGTCTTAAACTCCCTGGTTATTTTTTGGCTATTTTTCTCCCCGTTCTTGCCTAAAATAGATAGAACCTCATTGAGCGTCTCATTGTCATCCCTTGCAATTGCCAGCTTCGGGATGAGAAGGTATCTGAAACCATAGAATCCAAAATCCAGGTGCTCCTCAATGTATTTCTTCCCCACCTCCAGGGAAGTTGCGCAATCGAAGCATACCGGTGTATTCTTCCAGGCCTCATTTACATTGAAACCGCCAGCAATGAACCCAGGCTTATCAAAGGTATGAAAGGTCCAGGGAATTGCGAAGCCGAATACCTCATCCTTCACCTCTCTGCAGACTGAACAGGCGGCTCTGTTCCCTTTGGACTCGCCTAGAGACTTCTTAATAAAGTATGCCTTCCCGCTCTCTTTTATCAATATCTTCTTGAAGATTGGATATTCTCCGAGATATGAATATGAATTGTCATCATCTCCTTCAAATCCCAGTGTGATGATGGCATTGTCCTTCGAGGGCCTTTCCGAGTATTTCTCTTGCAGCTCTGCCAAAATCCTATCTTTCTGCTCATCGATTGCGAGATTCATCTTTTTTAGGGTATGTTTATCTTCATCGGATAGATCGTAGTTATTATAATTCGCAAACCATCTCAGGAATTTGCTGCGGAATGTCCTCTCCAAGCTCTCAGCCGATTTGCTGGTCGGCGTTATGTCTGTGCCTCTAGAAGAACCTTTTTTATAGAGATATAAACCAAGATCATTCTTGAACTCATCCATAAT
>JAHDRO010000278.1 GCA_018433265.1 Bacteroidales bacterium | reverse complement strand
CGCCAATATACTCTCCTTCTCCAGGAATTGTAGCGGTTTCCATGAGATTAGTATCTATTTTGTTTACCATGGTTGCGCCTTTTAATACAAAATTAAACGGTATATTGGTTTCAACATTATTGTAATAGGTTTTTATAAGAGTAGGAATTTTAAATATGTTTTTAGGTGTTAAAGTCTGTTTTACTAGTTCCTTCATAAAGTACTGCTGGGCTTTTATCCTACCTACATCTCCATCCGGATATCCTACTGTGTAATTGTTGTTGTGTCTAAACCTTAAAAAATCATGTGCTTCTTGTCCGTTTAGATTTTGAAATCCTTTTTCTAAATTTATATGAAGCGGTGGATCCGCAGTAGGATCATCATACTTCATGTCAAATGGAACCTCTATATCGACTCCACCAATTGCATCTACAACTTCTTTTACTATCTGATAATCAACTAATACATAGTAATCAATATCAAATCCTATTAAATCACTTACTGCTTCAAGAGTCATATCCACTCCGCCGTATGCATGAGCAGCATTTATTTTATCCAATTTCCCATTTACCATCGTTCTGGTATCTCTTGGAATTGATAGGATAGAAATTTTCCCGGTATCGAAATTTACTCTAGTAAGCATTATAGTGTCTGTTCTGGTTCCCTTTGCATGATCGAGGTCTTTTGCGTCTACTCCAAGAAGTAAAAACACTAATTCATTTTTATCATTCTCGATTGGCTCTTCATCTATAGGATTTAATGGATCTTCCGCCGCAACTTTTTCTTCATCAAAAATAGTATTGGCTAACACTGCGTATATGGATGCAAATGCTAGCAACGACACTATAAATACAGTTATAAATTGTTTTTTCATCTTACACCTCTTAAAATATTATATAGTTATAATACTATATAATAAGTGCAATTACAATATTGAGAAAAAGAAAAGATGAGCTAAACTCATCTTTGATTTTCAACCACATCTAATAATATGCTTTTTCTAAGCTCTCTAGCTTTTTCACTGCCTCTTAAAGCTTCGACTATTTTTATCGCAAAATAATCAGCAGTTGCAGGTCCCATCGCTGTAATTATATTGCCATCTTTGACGACAATATCGTTTACAACTTTTGCACCAATTAATTTTTCTCCATATCCAGGAAAGCATGTTACTTTTTTCCCATCTAATATACCCGCTTCATAAAGTACGCTTGGGCCGGCACATATTGAGGCAACTATCTTTTCTTCATCATAGAATTCTTTAATAAGTTCTAGTACTCTTCTATTATTCTTTAAATTTGTTGCTCCAGGTTGCCCTCCAGGAATTACTATGGCAGAGTAATTAACTGAAGAAACGATCTCCTCTAGTAATTTGTTTGCTACAACTCTTATTTTATGAGATCCCTCTACGATTTGATTTTTACTTGTGGAGACTAATACAGCTTCCATACTAGCTCTTTGAAGGTAATCAGCACAAGTCAATGCTTCAACTTCCTCAAAACCGTCAGCAAGCATAATCAGAACTTTATTCATCATATCAACCCCTTTTTATCACATATTACTATTATAATTGACCCCTTGATATAAATCGAGTTCTTTTAATTTTTTATCT
>JAHDRO010000154.1 GCA_018433265.1 Bacteroidales bacterium | reverse complement strand
TCAGGAGGTTCATATTTCAGGGATCAGTTTTATGAGATTTATAACAACAGTGAAACAGTCCAAAATGTTAAAGGCCTATGTATAGCCATTATCAATCCTTTGACTGCCACTGCAAATCTTCCTGTATGGGCAGGAGAAGATGCTGATAAATATGTATATGCACTTCAGATCTGGCAAGTACCTACAGATCAGGATTATCCTCTGAACCCGGGCGAATCTATAATAATTGCACAAATGGCGGATAATCATCAAAAACCGACATTGAATCCAAATAGTCCTGTGAATCTAATTACGGCTGAATTTGAGACGCTTGTCAGGACAAGTTCGATTATAAGTGATAATCCGGCAATTAACATGACTATGGCATTTTGGCCGTCCCCTACTCCTCAATGGCTGACAACAGTGTTTGGAGGGGCTTTCGTAATCTATTTCCCATCACAGCCAATAGTGCCTGCAAATTATGTAACGCCTGTAGGTTCGACAACAAAATGTTACAAGATTCCAATTTCGGAAGTTGTTGATGCTCTGGAATTAGTGGGTAATGTTAACCAGATGAATCTTAAGAGGATGCCAACAGTGCTCGATGCAGGTGCAGCTACAGTCGGAGGAACTTATAATGGTAAAAGTGTTGCCAGAAAAGTTAAGGAGACTGTAAATGGAAGAGTTATCCTTTATGATACAAATAACAGTACCAACGATTTTGAAGTGATGGATACTCCTATGATACG
Source organism: Bacteroidales bacterium (assembly GCA_018433265.1). The sequence continues at coordinate 1,044 of JAHDRO010000154.1, read as the reverse complement.
GCGATATGGTGCAAAAGCTCCTTCATGGAATACTTGGGATTAGTGTTTAACAAAAGCAACGATATGACAATGAAAAATTTTAAATACATATATTGGGCGGGAGTCTTGATAACTACACTTCTTACTACTAATGTGGTAACAGCCCAGGATGCTGCGGTTAAACGTACATCTCCGGCATCCATTGAACGACTTAAAGCCGGATCGCTTTGGATGGATACTTATAATGGAGCAGGTCTGGTTTTGGATAATCTTTCATATTACAGTGACCTTAAGTTTGCTTATGGTTATAAAAACGGGGACTATAAACTTAACAGTGATGGAGAGAGAGAAAGAGCAATAACAGTCTCTTCGGAAGGTGGTCTCAAATTTGGAGGTGGTTATATTTGGGGTAGCTTCTCATATGTCAATGAAGCGCAGAGGAACACACTGTTTAATACTACAATGCTCGATTTTGACAGAAGAATGCCATATTATACAGTTGACAAAAATTTGAGTGACTTTCTTAAACAGTCCTATAATCTGGCCATGAAAGTCGCCAGTAAACCATTGTGGAATAAAGTTATACTTGGTGCACAAGCAGAATACAGAACAAAAGTTGGTGCTAAACAAATGGATCCACGTTCGGAAGCATATGTTTATTCTATAAACGTCAAACCTTCTGCAGTAGTGATTATGGGCAATCATCGAATCGGAATTAATTTCGAATATCAAAATCTTGTTCAGGAATCAAAAACTACCAACAGTGACACTCAAGTCAATCAGGACGTGTTTGTTCTCAGAGGGTTGGGCAATGGTTATGAAGCTACTGTCGGAGGTCTTCAATCTCTCGGCATGTTTGTGTACAAGGGCAACCAGGTTGGTGGAGGTCTCCAGTATTCATATTTGATGGATGAGTACAGGTTTTTACTGTCTGGAAATTATATTTATGGGATGGAGGATGTAATTAGTTCCCCATCAAAACCTAAAAAGGAAGGGACAGTTAAAACTCAGGAGATAGAAGCCAAGCTTGTTGCAATCAAGGATGGTGATAATCTTCAGAGGCTT
>JAHDRO010000241.1 GCA_018433265.1 Bacteroidales bacterium | reverse complement strand
TTGACGGAATCTGTCAAGGGAAAAATCGGGTCGATTTCTCTGTTTTCAGATAGGGGAAAAGGTCCTGTTTCCGGAAGCGGCCCGAGATCGTCGCTGTCGTTGCGGGCATCGGCGGCCTTGCGTGGCCTCCACGTAACCCAGGGCGATTCCGTCCCAGTCATTGTGGCAGCTGCGGTATTTCTCCCGATCGTTCGTTGCCAAAGGCGCAAATTTTATTTATTTAGTGTTTTTGATAATATTGCCAAATATAAACTTATAAAGCCCTTAAAATCACCATCTTTTATCTGAGTTATATCTTTAATTTTTTGCAAGCGGTAAGATAGGGTATTTCTATGTATTTCTAGAGATTCTGAAGTTTTTTTTGTGTTAAAAAAATTATCACACCAAGTAACATAATCACGAAGCAAGTTTTCTCCGTCCGGTTGTTTTTGTATTTCTATTATCTTTTGATTTTGATTTTTAAAAAAAGCCCTTTTTTCTACCCCTAAAAGAATATGTTCTAGCTGAAAGTCTTTAATGTGATAAACTCCAGGAGTAGGGCTTATTTTCTTTGCAATTTCTATGGTTTGTGTAGCTTCTGAAAAAGAAAAAGGAATTTCAAATAAATTAAAAGATAAGGAGCCGATTCCTATTAAAAGCTCCACATTGAACTCTCTAACCTTGTGACAAATATGGTTGCAATTTTCTATCACATTATGGATAATAAGGTCCTCCGATTCAGAATGATCGTTAACGCAATTCAACAATAGGAAGGTGTCGTTTTTTATATAGGAACCAAAATCCTGTTGAGATTTAAATAGTGAAAAAATAATATCATAGATTTTTTTCCTAAGCAATTGGATGCTAAGCTCTGATTTAAAAGGATCATTTGAAATATTATTATCTAAAATTTTATTTTTTTCATCACAAGCGCCTCTAAATCTAAATATTTCAAAACATATAGAGATTCTTGTTCGATTGAGATCAATACCAACTTTTTTTGCTTTCTCTATGATAAAGCGAGCCTCAACTTCGATGGGATTGAAGTTTATGATTTCATTAATAAGATTTTCCTGATTTTTATTCATTTCGTATGCTTTTTGAATGAAAAGTCTTTCTCGGAGCATGGACTCTGCTTGTTCCCTTATCAGTAAGGCAAAAGGTCTAACGACCT
>JAHDRO010000202.1 GCA_018433265.1 Bacteroidales bacterium | reverse complement strand
TTAATGTGTTCGAATAACTCTTGCCCGTATAGTTTTTCTCCCAAATGTGTCAGTCCGTTGGAATGCATGTCGAGGTAAGGTGAATCGATTTGATAGATATCTCCTGTAAACACAAGCTTAGTTCCTTCACCGGCACGAGTTATTATTGTCTTGACTTCATGAGGAGTTAAATTTTGTGCTTCATCTATGATAAAAAACGAATCGGATAGACTTCTCCCTCTGATATATGCCAGCGGAGATATCAGAAGTTTTTCACTTTTAAGCATCTCTTCTATCCTCACTGCTTCCTTACTGGTAGGCTTGAATGCTTTCTGGATAACGGCAAGGTTATCGAATAAGGGAAGCATGTAAGGACCCATTTTTTCTTTAATATCTCCCGGAAGAAATCCCATTTCCTGGTTTTGCAGTGGAATTACAGGTCTGGAGAGGAGTATCTGATCAAAATATTGTTCCTGAGCCAGTGCTGCTGCAAGTGCAAGTAATGTTTTACCTGTTCCGGCAGTGCCTGTAAGTGAAACCAGTTTGATTTCAGGATTAAGCAGTGCATCAAGGGCAAAGGTCTGTTCATCATTTCTTGGGTCAATTCCATATGCTCTGACTCTTTTAATCCCTATTACAGAGTTGGATGTTTTTCTGTATCTTGCGAGTATGTTGTTGTTGCCGTTTGGGTTTTTAATGGAGAAAAGTTGATTGGCCGGAAGTTTATTTAAATTAAACTCCTTGACTGGAACTCCATCCTCTTTGTAAAACAATCTGTCAATTATGTCTTTGCTGACATCGTCAAGATAGATAACCTCTTTCTTTATGTTTTCAACTCTCTCCTCTGCAATTTTATCGGTGAGATAATCCTGGGCATCTATTGACAATGCTTTTGCTTTCAATCTTAGATTGACGTCCTTGGTAACAAGCGCAACTATTCTGCCTGGATTCTGGTCTTTGATCCATTGGGTGGTTGCCAATATTCTATGATCTGGAATATCCTCGAAAAACGCCTGTAACATCTGTTCACTGAATGGATGCCCAAGTTCGATTTTAAGAAGCCCTTTTCCCGGACCAATCCTTATTCCTTTATCAAAAAGCTGGTTATCAGTTATTTTGTCCATCTCTCTAAGGAATTCTCTCGCATTATAGTTTATGGCTCCATCACCCTTTTTGAATTTATCGAGTTCTTCAAGAACAACAATCGGAATGACAATATCGTTCTCCTGAAAGTTCTGTATTGCTCTGTAGTCATGCAATATGACATTTGTATCAAGTACAAATATTTTTGGTAGTTTTTGTGATTTCATATAATTATTATTTTAAAATCCATTTTTTTGCATTTACGAACATCTCAATCCATGGAGTAATTTCGTCTTCAATCCTGCTGCGAGTGTAATAAGCCCAATTGTGGGGGTATATACATCTTTCAGGATGAGGCATTATGGCCAGATGTCTGCCATCGTTACTGCAAATGCCGGCTACTCTATCAGGAGATCCGTTAGGGTTTGCAGGGTACTCGTCATAGGAGTATCTTAAAGCAACGTTGTAATAAGAGATTGGTTCAGGAAAGCTGAACTTTCCTTCTCCGTGGGCAACCCATATTCCAAGTTCTGATCCGATAAGAGAAGAAAACATGATTGAGGGAGAAGGTTCTACAGTAACTCCTACAAATCCGCTTTCAAACTTGCGACTGTCATTATGCAGCATTTTGGGTGACCTGTTTCTATCTTCAGGTGTTAAAAAGCCAAGTTCTGTCATTAGCTGACATCCATTGCAAATTCCGAGTGAAAGAGTGTCAGCTCTTGAATAAAACTCTTCAATGCTTTCTTTTGCCTTTTTGTTGTATAGGAATGCTCCTGCCCAGCCTTTGGCAGAAGCGAGAGTATCTGCATTGGAAAATCCACCGACAAACACTATAAAACGTATATTTTTGAGGTCTTCTCGTCCACTTATGAGGTCAGTCATGTGTACATCCTTGACGGCAAAACCAGCTAAATGCAGCGCCCAGGCCATCTCTCTATCTCCGTTGGACCCTTTTTCCCTGATGATTGCAGCAGTAGGTCTCGAGGACAAGTCAGTAATATCAGGTAGTTTGTAATTGGATTTTTTCCCTGTAAAGCCCTTAGGAAATTTAAATCGAAGAGGTTGAGACAAGTAATTCGTGTAACGTTTATAAGCAAGCTGTTCACCAACTTGATCGACATCGAGAAGGTATGATGTTTTATACCATAGCTCCCGATAATGGTCTATTTCCAGAGAGATGTCCAATTTATGGGATTTAATTTGAAGGCTTCTTTCATCTGTAACTTCACCTATTTCATAAATCACAATTCCATGTTCTTCGGCAATTTCCTCAATTTTTGAGATATAAATTTCCGGTATCTGAACTATAACGCCGGCAATCTCTGCAAATAGTAATCTGACAGGGTCTTTTTCGTTAAAAATTGAAAGGTCTGCCTTAATACCGCCGGAGCAGTTTGCAAAGCACATTTCAAGCAAAGTTGTAACCATTCCTCCGGCAGATATGTCGTGCCCCGCAACTATGTAGTCAGAAGAAATCATCTCCTGAACAGCATTGAAGCACTCTGCAAAGTATTCAGCATTGTCAATGTCAGGGACTTCATTGCCAAGTTGGCCGGTAATCTGTGCAAGTGCAGAACCACCGAGAGCAAAACTAGTCTCATCGATTATTGTGAAAGGCACAACAAATAGCCTAGTGTCTTGACGATTAGCAAGGACAGGACGAACAACTCTTCTGATGTCAGAGCTTTCTCCTGCAGCAGAAATAATAAGTGTGCCAGGTGAAAGGACTTTACTGCCGTCAGGATATTTTTGTGTCATTGAAAGCGAATCTTTGCCTGTCGGAATATTGATGCCTAAAGCTATTGCAAAGTCACTAGCTGCCTTAACTGCTGAATACAATCTTGCATCTTCTCCCAGGTTTTTACATGGCCACATCCAGTTGGCTGAAAGAGAAATACCTCTTAGTCCTTCTTTAAGGGGAGTCCAAACAATATTTGTTAGAGATTCGGATATTGCCATCCTACTTCCTGCTTCTGCATTTATAAGGGCTATGGCAGGAGCGTGTCCGATAGAGGTAGCTATTCCTTCAAGATTGTTATAGCCCAAAGCAACGACACCAAGATTGTTTAGAGGCAACTGAATTTCGCCTGCAGTCTGCTGATTGGCCACCAGTCCGGTAACAGAGCGATCAACCTTATTTGTCAACCAGTCTTTGCAAGCTACAGATTCGAGTTGAAGAACCATTTCAAGGTAATATTCTATATCCTGTTCGTCATATTCAAGAGGATCCCAATGAATTTTAAAATTTCTGTCTTCAATTACTGTTTTGGGTGCAGAACCGAACATGTCTTCAAGTTGAAGATCAATTGGTTTTTCTCCAGTCTGACTATTTATAAAAGTGAAATTCTTTTTCCCGGTTGTTTCGCCAACAATGTATAGGGGAGCTCTCTCACGAGATGCTATCTTTTCGAGATCTTCCATATCATTAGGCTTAATAAGTAAACCCATTCTCTCCTGAGATTCGTTACCTATTATTTCTTTGGCAGAGAGAGTAGAATCTCCTACAGGAAGTTTGCTAAGGTCTATGTCTGCACCGGTGTCTTCAACAAGTTCTGACAGACAGTTCAGATGTCCGCCCGCTCCATGATCGTGAATCGATATGATGGAGTTATGTGCACTTTCAGCCAGCGCCCGAATCGCATTGTAAACTCTTTTTTGCATTTCAGGATTGGATCGCTGTATGGCATTCAATTCAATTGAATTGTCATATTCTCCTGTGTCAACAGAGGAGACGGCGCCTCCTCCCATTCCTATCCTGTAATTATCTCCTCCAAGAATTGCAATCTTGTCTCCTGTCCCGGGCTTGTTTTTAGCAGAATATTCTTTTTTTGCAAATCCGACACCTCCTGCCAGCATGATTACTTTGTCATAACCGTACTCGACATGGAATTCAGAGTGTTCAAAAGTTAAAACAGAACCGCAAATAAGAGGTTGTCCAAACTTATTTCCAAAATCACTTGCACCGTTTGAGGCTTTGATAAGAATCTCTTCAGGAGTCTGATATAACCATTTGCGTGGTTCGTTGCATTCCCAGTATCTTCCATCAACTTCAAATCGTGGATAGGAGGTCATATAAACGGCTGTGCCTGCCAGAGGAAAAGAACCTCTGCCTCCGGCCATTCTGTCCCGGATTTCTCCTCCGCTACCTGTTGCAGCTCCATTAAAAGGCTCTACTGTGGTGGGAAAATTATGCGTTTCGGCTTTTAATGAGATTACACTCTTTTCTTGACTTACTTCAAAAAAATCAGGTTTATCTCCACTTTGAGGACGAAACAACTGAATGTCCGGCCCCTCTATAAATGCGCAATTATCTTTATATGCTGAAACTATTCTGTTAGGATTGAGCTTAGAGGTCTTCTTTATCAAACCAAAAAGAGTGGACGGCATCTCCACACCATCAATAATAAATGTACCATTAAAGATTTTATGACGGCAGTGTTCTGAGTTGATCTGCGAGAATCCAAACACTTCGCTGTCGGTAAGAGCTCTTCCAAGCTTATCGCTCAATTTTCTGAGGTATTCAATCTCTTCAATGTTGAGAGCAAGTCCTTCTTGTTGATTATACTCTTCAATATCAGTTATATATTTAATCTTTTCCGGTTCTCTGCTAATTGTAAAAATCTCTTCGTCCAGATCTTTATAAATTCTTTGCAGCATTTTGTCATGCTTTGCGTCAGGAGAATCTACCCTTATGAATTCTTCCATCCTTTCGATACCTTGAATATTCATATTTATGGTGATCTCAACAGCTGTTGTACTCCATGGAGTTACCATCTCCTTTCTTGGTCCCACAAAATAACCTTGTAACAGTTCTGAAGGTAGTTCATCAGCATTTCCGAGTAACCATTTCAATGCTTTTAAGTTGTCATCAGATAAAGCTTCTTTAATTTTGACTGCAATAATAATCTGTTGATCTTTGGAAAAGAATAGAATCATAAAAAATTAATGTGATTTGATTTACAAAATTAATTTTTTTAAGTGATTAATTGCCATTTTTGCAAAAAACATAAGATGTTCGATATTGATTCTTATAACAGGGAAATCGAAAATTTATTTAATCAATTTCCTTCTTATCAAAGGGTGGGCAAGGAGGCTTACAAACCTGGTCTGGAAAGCATGTTAAGGTTTGACAATGCTTTAGGCAATCCTCATAAAAAATTCATGTCAATTCATGTGGCAGGGACAAACGGTAAAGGTTCTGTTTCACATATGATTGCGGCTGTTATTCAGAAAACGGGAGCTAAAACTGGACTTTATACATCTCCTCATTTGACTGATTTCAGAGAGAGAATAAGGATTAACGGGGAAATGGTTTCTCGTGAATTTGTCTATGATTTTCTGTTGAAGTGGAAGCCATTTATGGAAGAAAACAAACCATCATTCTTTGAGATCACAACTGCAATGGCTTTTGATTACTTTGCAAAAGAAGGGGTGGATATTGCAGTTATTGAAACAGGACTTGGCGGAAGATTGGACTCTACAAATATTATTACTCCTATTTTGAGCGTAATTACAAATATAGCACTTGACCATTGTGAACAGCTTGGTAATACTTTGGGTGAAATTGCGAGGGAAAAGGCGGGGATTATTAAGCATAACGTCCCCGTAGTAGTCGGAGAGGTGCTTTATTCTACGAGACCTGTTTTTGTCAGAAAGGCAGAGGAAATGGAATCTAAAATTATATTTGCTCAAGAGTATAAATTTAAGGATGTGAAGATTGCAGATTATAACCTGGATCTCAAGGGAGAATATCAGAATGTTAATATCAGGACTGTTCTTACTGCTCTCAATCTGCTTTCGACAAATGACAAGTTTCAAAATTTAATTCATCATAATTGGAGTGACGCTCTTATAAGAGAAGCATTGCAAAATGTTGCCGTGAGCACTGGTTTGCGTGGACGATGGGAGTATTTGATTAGTAATCCGCCGGTTCTTTGTGATACAGGCCATAATGCAAACGGTTTGGAGTTTGTTTTTGCCCAATTGCGCTCTTTGAAGCCAAAGCGTCTTTTTATAATAC
>JAHDRO010000315.1 GCA_018433265.1 Bacteroidales bacterium | reverse complement strand
TCTCTATTTGTTTGTTGAAAAGTGGAACAACTGAGCCGTTGGAGCCCAGAACGTTACCAAATCTTGTTGTCACAAAGTGGGTCTTGCACTCTGGTTGAGTTTCTTGTAAGTGGTAGAAAAGTGACTGTACATATATTTCAGCTGCTCTTTTTGTTGCTCCCATCACACTTGTGGGGTTGACAGCTTTGTCAGTGGAGATCATGACAAATTTTTCTACTTCAAATTTTACTGACAGATCGGCGACAACTTTGGTCCCGAGTATGTTGGTCATTATGGCTACCGAAGGTTGCCTCTCCATCATTGGTACGTGTTTGTAGGCAGCTGCGTGAAAAACAACATTGGGTTTGGTGTTCTCAAACACCTCGTGCATTTTTTTATGGTCACTTACGGATGCAATTACAGGTTTGATTTGAATGTCGTTTTTCAGAGGCAACATTTCAATGTAAAGTTCGTGCAATGGGCTTTCTGCCTGGTCGAGCATTGTGATTGTCTTGCAATTGAAATATGTCAACTGTCTGCAGATTTCTGATCCTATAGAGCCTGCTGCTCCTGTTACTAAGATGCGTTTGCCTTCGAGCATGGGTCTCAGCTCATCTTTGTTAATTTCTATGGTATTTCTGCCGAGCAGATCTTCAATGTCTATTTTTTTGAATTTTGAATCAGCTGTATTTTTCTTGATTTTATAATCAATTTCTTCATTTTTTTGCCCATCAGTTTTCTCAATTTTGTTTGAAGTTCCGTTTTCTGAATGGTCATCACATGTATTTTCCAAACTGTTTTCATTCCAGTTAGAGACTTTTGACGTATCCTCTCTCCATTTGCTTGTCTTGTAAGGATTTACAAGTATTAGCTCAACGTCGGCATAGATGCAGTTGTCGAAGAACTCTTTGTCAAACATATCTATTTGTTTTCTGTACAGGAGAAGTGTTTGTGCATTGTATTTCTTCATCTGTTTTTTGATCTCTTCGGTAGTGACTTTTGAATACAAAATGGGAAGACCGTCCGCAATTTTGCCAACATGTGTCTCATTATCTGAGATGTATGCTATTGGTTTATATTGACCTTCTGCCTCCTCTCTGATAGTTTGGGCAAGCAGTACAGCTTCACGATCGCTTCCGAGAATGAATGCATTCTTTTTTGCACTTTGTACAGTTTGGGAGAGGTAGGAATATGTTATGCGGATGGTAAATCGCATCATTACTTGAAGTGCAAGTATGATTGTTCCAATCATCAGGCCGAACCAGAACTGAAATGTGATTGGGTTTTGGCTGGTCTTTGTGGTGTAATCTATTATGGCTCCAACAATTGTAAAACTGATTATTGAAACCACATTACATAATATCACTTTTCCAACATCACTCATTGTCGAAAATCTAAGAACTCCGTGATGTGTCTTAAAAATGAGCGAGTTGACTATATAGATTGCTGTAATAATCGTAAGTTTAAGAAAGAAATAATTGTGATCGTTGCTGGAAATAGTATTGCGAAACAGCCAGAGAAACACAAAACTTGCAATTACTATTAAGGTGTCGAGCATTAATATTGACCACCCAGGCAAGTAATTACGTAAGTGTTTTATTATGTATAGTTTACTCTTTTCTAAAAAGTTTTTCATAGTTTGAAGTAAAGTTGGAAGTTTTAGAATTTAACGTAAATGCTTAAAATCAGCAATTTTGAATCGGTATTTTAAATCAGTATTTTAAATCAGCAATTTTGAATCGGTATTTTAAATCGGTAATTTTGAATCGGTATTTTAAATCAGCAATTTTGAATCATCAATTTTGAATCTGCTATTTTAAATCTGATAGTTTGAAGTTATAGACTTGATTCT
>JAHDRO010000185.1 GCA_018433265.1 Bacteroidales bacterium | reverse complement strand
TGGATGGGCTGATGAAGAAGATTCGGTCAGAACAGAAGTTAAGCATATTTTTAGAATAGCATCTGTGCCAAAATTATTGACAGCTACTGCTATTATGAAACTTGTCGAAAATAGAATGCTTGCTCTCGATCAAAAGCCATTCGCCAAAGGAGGAATATTGGATATATCTGCATTCCAAAACATCAAAGACAAAAGGGTAAGAGATATCACAATAGAACAACTTCTGAGACATAGAGCCGGTTTTTCACGAAGGAGAGGAGATCCGATGTTTATTCCAAATACTATACGTAAAAAAATGAACCTCGACTCTGCACCCACAACTGACGACATAATAAGATATGTTCTTGGAAGTACCCTTGATTATCAGCCCGACAGTGGTACAAAATATTCCAATTTTGGATATCTGTTACTCTCAAGAATTATTGAGCAAGTAACCGGAATGCCTTATGAATCATATGTCAAAAATATAATACTCTCGCCCATGGGCATTCATGACATGCATATAGCCCGTAATTTCCATGACCAGAAATTCCCAAATGAAGTTAGATATTACGAGCCTCCCGATGAACTTCCAATCGAGTCCTTTGACGGGAGTGGTATGCTTTGTCCCAAGTGTTATGGTGGCAACGATGTTGCCGGACTTCTTGGAGCAGGAGGCTGGGTCGCCTCACCAACTGAGTTGATATATTTTATAGCTCACATTGATGGACGTCCTCATATCCCTGATATTCTCTCAGAAGAGAGCATTACAATAATGACGACTGCCGATGATAATTATCTACCGATCGGTTGGGCCAAAGTTCGTTCAAATGGCGACCTTATAAGAACAGGTACACTCTCAGGAATGAGCGCTATGGTTAAATGCCAGAGAGACGGTCTTACCTGGGTGTTTCTTGCTAACACAAGTTCCTGGAAGGGCGCTCGCTTTCCGAAAATAGTTGAAGGGATGTTCAACAAAGCATTCTCAATAGTGGACAACCTCCCTGAAAGAGACTTGCTGGAAATCACTTCTGAGGAACAGGCTGAAACAGATCTCCCATCAGAAGATGAAGTGTAATTTCAGAAATTTTTGCCTGATAGATTGCGTCGAGCATTCGGTTTGATGCATCGAGATATGAAAGTTGAATGTCTCTAAATTCAATGCCCGAAAGACTACCCAACCTGTATTTCTCCATAGCAGCTTCCAGATTCAAAAAGGCTGCTTCCTTATTTTCACTTTCAAAATCAACCATTCTGATATTATTCGTGTAAAGATTATAAACAGAGCGCAATTGACTCTCAAGATCCTGTTTTGTTTTTTCAAAACTAAGTCTGGTATTCTCTTGCAAAATTTTTGCGTTTTTTATCTTTCTGTTCACTTCCAAACCATCAAAAATAGGCACTGACAGGTTAAAGCCGAAGTTATATCCATTATATCTGTCATACTTCGAAGGAAAATAATCGTTATCATAAAGATTATAGTTGTAACCGGTAGAAAAATCCAAAGTAGGGTATCTTGAAGATTTCGCAATTTTAAGTTCGAGACCAGCAACTCTCTCACCAACTCTGGCTGCAAGAATTGAAGTATTGTTCTGAAATCCTGCCACCAAGATGTTTTCAAGGCTCATCATCGGTTCTGGAACAATTGTATCTTTTATGATATACGAATAGTTAAGATCTACATTCATCAATCGAAATAATTCAATATAAGCATTTTTAAGATTCTGCCTCTGAAGTAATAACTGAGAAGAGTCGCTGTTCAAATTAATTTTAGCCTGCATGTATTCAAGCCCTGAATCTTTGCCTATCTTATATCTCGTTAAAGCCTGACTATACCTTGTGTTGGATATTCCTACCAATTCATCAAGAAGTTTTACCTGATTCTGCAAACTAATAATCTTATAATATTGTGAAGAAATATCCATAACAAGATTCTCCACAACTGACCTGAATGAGAATTCTCCCTGTTGAAGCAATTCCCGCTGCTTCTCTCTTTCTGCAAACATATAAAAACCGTCAAAGAGTCGCCAGTTTAAATTTGCACTGCTCAATATTGTTGTAGCCTTTGAAATATCCTTGCCTACTTCTCCCTGGGCATTGTATGATCTCTCATGCAACTCAGAGGTTGACTGCTTTGAGCCTAAAGTTACAGTAGGAAGAAAAGGAGCAAGAGAAATATTATTTTTAGAAATTGACAATTCATTAGAAGATATTGTCACAGAATAATTGTCTTTCAAGGCAATTGCTATACAATCCTGAAGTTTTACATTTTCCTGCCCTCTTGTGCTTATATGCAAAAGAGATAAAATTGCAGACATTAATAGAATTATAACACTTTTATTCATTTTCATTTCTTAAAGCGAGATCTTTTGATGAAGAAATATAAGAATACATGACAGGAATAATATAGAGTGTAAAAAAGGTGGCAAAAATTAACCCTCCGGCTACAGATACGCCCATAGCTATGCGGCTTTCTGCTCCAGAACCTGTTGCAAACACCATAGGCATAATACCCAAAATGGTTGACAGACTGGTCATGAGAATTGGTCTGAAACGAGCAGCAGCTGACTCAAGAACAGCCTTTCGCTTCTCTATACCTGCAGCTCGCCTCTGATTCGCAAATTCCACAATAAGAATTCCATTCTTAGATACAAGCCCAATCAACATTATAAGGCCTATCTCGCTAAATATATTCATAGTCTGTGAAGCAGCTTTCAAGCATAACAGAGCTCCCACTATAGCAAGTGGAACTGTTAACATAATGACAAGAGGATCTCTAAAACTCTCAAATTGTGCTGCCAAAACAAGATAAATCAAAATAAGAGCAAGAAGAAATGCAAATAGAAGGCTGGAAGTACTTTCAACAAAATCCTTGGACTGTCCGGAAAGAGTTGTGGAAAAATTATTATGATCAAGTACTTTTTTTGAGATTCTGTCCATCTCCTCAATCCCTTGTCCAAGAGTATAACCTTTTGCAAGAGATGCCGATACAGTTGCAGAGACAAAACGATTATATCTGTATAGCTGAGGAGGCATACTACTCTCCTCCATTGTAACAAGGTTATCAAGAGCTATCAAGTTACCTGCATCATTTCTAACAAATATATTAGCCATGTCAAGAGGCTTATTTCTATCATCCTGGTTTATTTCACTCAAGATTTGATACTGTTTCCCGTTCCTGATAAAATAGCCAATTCTCTGCTCACTCATAGTAAGTTGAATAGTCTGAGCAATATTTTGAATTGAAACCCCCATAAGGGAAGTTTTATCCCTGTCTATGGAAAGAGAAAGCTCTGGTTTAGTAAACTTCATGTTGACATCAGAATTTGAGAACACATTACTATGTGAAACCTCTGTCATAAATTCTGGCAAGATCTCTTTCAATAAATCAAGGTTTCTTGCCTGAATAACATATTGAACAGGCATACCGCCTCTTCTGCTGCCAAAACTCTGCTGTTGAGTGACAAAACTTTTCGCTCCGGTCATCATAGCCACCTTAGGCGCAAGCTCCTCTGCAATCTCCTGTTGTGTTTTTTTTCTCTTATCCGGGGGCACAAGAGAAAGTTGAAAACTTGCACGGTTATTACCTCCCATGCCGACATTCTGCATGGCGTTTTCCAATTCAGGAACCGAAACGCGTATCATATCCCACATTTCGTCTGAATACTGCAACATATAATCAAAAGTTGCTCCTTCCTGGGCAGTACAGGAAATTGATATCATTGACCTGTCCTCAAGTGGAGCCATTTCTGAAGGAATTGAAGTCCAAAGCCAAACAATCAAACCAACTGTAATCACCAAAAAAACAGGAGCTACCCACCTTCTTCGCATGACGAAATTTAGAGAATTTCTGTATGCATTATTCAACCAGACAAAAAAAGGTTCAGTCTTCTTATAAAAGCCACCCTCGTAAACACCGGACTTTATCATCTTCGAAGTAATCATTGGAGTAAAAGATAGCGCAACAAAGCAGGAAATCAATACTGAGCCTGCAATGACTACTGCAAATTCTCTAAAAAGCCTGCCTATTACTCCCTGATGAAATATAATAGGGAAGAAAACAAACACAAGAGTAACAGTTGATGCAATAATTGCAAAAAATATCTCTTTAGATCCCTCCAAGCTTGCCTTTTTTGGTGGAATGCCTCTTTCTATCTTTGTATAAATATTCTCCATCACCACGATGGCATCATCAACTACAAGACCAATTGAGAGCACAACTGCCAAAAGAGTCAGAATATTTATGGAAAATCCAACGAGATACATTATAAAAAAGACACCTATCAATGAAATTGGAATCGCCAAAATAGGAATAAGAGTTGTTCTCCAATTTCTCAAAAAAAGAAAAATGATCAACACCACTAAAATAAAAGCTTGTAAGATAGTTGTCTTGACTTCCTTTATTGAATCTCTTATGAAAATTGTATTATCAAACCCAACTCCAACTTCTATGTCATCCGGCAAGGACTTCTTCAATTCTTCTACAGCCTTTTTGGCATCATCGACAATATTGATATAGTTTGCACCTGGCTGCGGTATCAGCACACAGGAAACCATAGGCACTCCATTTCTCTTTTGGATGGAGCGTCTATTCTCAGCATCAACCTCTGCAACACCAACATCGGAAAAACGGACAATTCTACC
>JAHDRO010000022.1 GCA_018433265.1 Bacteroidales bacterium | reverse complement strand
TATCATATTTGTATTGCTCACAGTTGCAAAGTTTTGCCAGAGCTTTCTTAGTTATGTCGTCTTTAGTAGGGCCCAGACCTCCTGTAACAATTATTAGATCACTTGTTTCATAACATTCTTGTAAGGATGAAATAATCTCATTTTCATCATCTTGGACTGAAATTATTTTATTTACTTTAACTCCAATACTGTTTAATTCCTTAGCTATTATCGCAGAATTCGTATCCACAATCTGACCTATTAGTATTTCGTCTCCGATTGTGCAAATTGATGCATTCAACATTTTACTGGTTGTTAGATAAGTGTTTAAGTATTTTTTTTACAAAACCAGGACCATTATATATGAATCCGGTATATATTTGAATCAGAGAAGCTCCGGCATCTAGCATCTCTTTGGCTCTTTCTACCGTTGTAATGCCTCCAACAGCAATTATTGGAAACATTCCACCACTTTTTCTATGAATATATTTAACTATTTCAAGAGTTTTATTGAACAACGGTTCACCACTAAGACCGCCGTCTCTAATCTTTTTTAGTATATCCTTGATAGTCTTGAGAGACTCTCTTGAAGTTGTAGTATTAGTTGCTACAATACCGTCTATTCCGGAAATAAGTATCAATTCTATTATCTCGTCTAATTGATCGAATGTAATATCTGGAGATATTTTTATCAATATTGGACGATATTCGTCATTAAATTTACGAATTGCAGTAAGTCTGTCAATGATTTCTGATAAAATGTTAATATCCTGAAGTTTAACCAATCCTTTAACATTTGGACATGAAATGTTTAAAACAAAATAATCTACAAAATCATAAAGCTGAGTAAATGATTTTTCATAATCAATAGCCGCCGTTTCATTTGAACATGAGGCATTTTTACTGATATTGCCACCAACAATAATTTTAGGTTTATGTGTTTTTAGATGTTTTATAGCATTTTTTACACCTTTATTGTTGATTCCCATTCGATTTATAATGGCATTATCTTCAACCAGTCTAAATACTCTTGGTCGTGGATTGCCAATTTGTTCTACTGGAGTAAGAGACCCAATCTCAATAAAACCAAATCCCAGATTAGCAAGATCGTTGTACATCTCTCCATTCTTATCAAATCCGGCAGCTAGTCCCAGTGGATTTTTAAATTTAAGACCAAATACCTCTTTCTCGAGTTTTTCGTCATTATATGAGAATATCCACCTTATAAAAGTTCCTGAAAAGGGTAGATATCTTAAGAACTTCAGTAGATTCAAGGTCATGTTGTGAGTCCATTCAGGAGGAAATCGGAAAAGAAGAGGTCTAAGAATTTTATACATTATAAATCCTTTTTGCAAAGTTAGAAATTAATTGTCATTATCAGCTTTAATCCTCTCATGTCTGAAATCAGAGAATGTACCATCAGAGTAGATCAAGATTATCTTTATGAGACGGCGATTATTCTGGGCTTCTATCTTTTCAGAATCATTTATCAAAATCTCAGGAGGTTGATAATCTTCTTTTTCTTTTTCATCACTTTGATATTCAGCTTTATTAGCATATAAACTTGAGTCAGAATTTTCTTTATACATATTGCCTTTTCCTGTAATAAGCCATTCTGCATTAAGAGAAGGAAATTTCAACAGTAACTTTTGAATAAAATCAAAGCTTGGTTTATTTCTTCCAGATAGAATGTGTGACATCCCAGAACGTTGTATTCCAAGGATATCAGATAACTTGGAAGAAGACAATTGTTCCGCATTTAGGAATTGCTGTAAACGTTCTTTCATGGTTAAGACTTGTTTTTACAAATGTAATCATTATATTAATTACATATGTAACTATTTCGGATTATACAAATGTAAACAGAACAAAAATGAAATTTTTAAATGTATTTACTATAATTTAGTAATTAAACATTTATCATTTATTGACTAATCTTAACAACTGGTTTATATGAGACTTATAAATATCTGGTAAACAATAACTGATAACAGTAATAGATCATTTTTATCAATAATTTATGGTAAAATATTACAAAACTAATAAAGTAACCTATGTTTTTACTTTATATAAATTAAGTAAATATCTGGTTATTAATATAAAATATAATAAAAATTATTTGTAAATTTACACATGTAAACACCACAATTTAGGCAACATATATAACTTGCAATGACTATTTATTTGACATTTGTAAACAGTTAGTTTGGATTAATTTTTATTACATGTGTAACATAAGGTGAGGAATAATTTCTATATTTCAAACATGTGGACATTTGTATAAATTTGCAAGAAAAAATATTTTGATACCTGAAATTAAAATTAGTGATTACACTTACATTTTGCCTGATAGCAAAATTGCAAAATACCCTCTTCAAAGTCGTGAAGACTCCAAGATTTTAATATTTGAAAATGGACTGATATCTGATTCGAAATTTTCAAATCTCGATGCGATATTGCCTGGAAAGTCGATTATGGTGTTGAATAACACAAAGGTTGTTCCTGCAAGATTAATTTTTCAAAAAAAAAGCGGAGCTCATATTGAAATTCTTTGTCTAGAACCTTATTTTCCTGCGGAATATAATCAATCCTTTGCTCAGAACAAGTTTTGTACTTGGAAATGTTTGGTAGGTAACAGAAAGAGATGGAAGGAAGGCTATGTTTATTTTTATTCAAATGGAAATGAAGAGTTAGAAAAATATGATCTTAAGGCAAAACTAGTCGGTAAGGAAAACGATAAAACTTTGGTTGAGTTTTCCTGGAATAATGGGATTATCTTTTCAGATTTGATGGACAAATGTGGTAAGGTGCCTATTCCTCCATATCTAAATCGCGAAGCAGAAGATTTAGACACTGATCGATATCAGACTCTTTACGCACAAATACGCGGTTCAATAGCGGCACCAACAGCAGGCCTTCATTTTTCCGAAGATGTTTTAAAAAAAATCAGTGAAAAAGGAATAGAAATAGAAAACATCTGTTTACATGTTGGTGCAGGAACATTTATTCCTGTTAAATCTGAATTTATCAGTGATCATAATATGCATTCGGAACTGTTTTCAATTACAAAAAATACTATAAAAAAACTGATCAATAAAGGTGATAAGAAGATAATTGCTGTTGGGACAACTTCAACAAGAACTCTTGAATCACTCTATTATATAGGAGTTAATTGTATTGAAAATAAAAGTATTGAACCTGTAAAACAATGGGACCCGTATAACAAAGATTATAAATATTCTACTAATGAAGCATTGGAAGCTTTGCTTGAATGGATGAATGAAAATAAAAGAGATTATATTGAAACTAAAACCGGTATAATAATTGTCCCTGGTTTTCAATTCAGGCTAGTTGATGTTTTGATTACAAATTTTCATCAGCCCAATAGCACTCTTTTACTATTAATTGCCGCTTTTGTAGGTGATTATTGGAGAGAAATTTATAGTTATGCATTGGCAAATAATTTCAGATTTTTGAGTTATGGTGACAGCTCAATACTGTTCAGGTCGGTTGATCAATAATATTTAAGTATTTCAGCACTTTGTGAGCCCAACTTGAGAGCATTGGGCCTGAAGAATGAAGATTGGGAGCTATGTTCATTATTTGTTGTTCTGCGATTTTAAAATACTCTTTATCTCCTGTAATTTCATAAAAGGATAGAAGATTTCCGGCCATAATAGAATTAGCAGAAGGTTTCAAAAAATCTATATTTGACTCTCTTTTAAATGGTATAGTATTCGGCTCAATTGAACACTCTGATTTATTGAACATTCCGTTTTCCGGTTTATAAAAATGGTTAATAACAAAGTCAATATATTTTTTTGCATAATCAAAAAGCTTTTGATTTTTACAATTATCTGATTTATAAAGTTCTATAAGGGCAGCTATAAAATCTGCATAATCTGACAGATAACCGGGAATATTGCTTTTGTTACAGCAACAATATCGATATAGTCTACCGTCAGAATGACTGTTATTTGTTATAATATATCTAACGATATTTAATGCCGTTTCATATAATGATCTATCATTAAGCATTAGTGAGGAAGATGCAAGAGATTCAGCTAATTGCGACATGTAAGATGTTATTTCTCTTCTGTCGGCAAAGTAACCTATATGTTCAGTTCTCCTAATTTTAAGTTTTTCAATTTCATCTTCACTGAGAATTGAATATGTTCTCGAAGTTCTGGCAGGAATTTGTTTTAAATGTTTATCTGCAAGAGGGTCAAGGCTGAGAGCAATTGCTACATCAATATATCTTTCGGGAAACATTATCATTAACTCATTAATTGAATATTTATAATAATTGACTTCGTCTAAAGAGCTTGTAATTGTTATACTACTTTTGTAACCACCTGATTGTGTAGCTAATTCATCTTGGATGAATTTATAAGTCATCCAAGATGTTATTTTATATGATTCCTTTTTGAAATAATTATATGCATTTGCATATAAATTAATAAAATGAGCATTGTCTTCTAAAGTTTTTTCAAAAGAAGGTTCTTTACAGCTATAATCTTTTGCTTGTTTGAAAAAGCCACCTCCGATAGGATCAAAAACAGAAGAAAATTGCAAATGATCAAGCATCGATTCAATTTTGTCAGATATGGTTTTATCTTTATAAAACTTTAAGTATTCGACAATTGTCAACAGCGTACTTGGATTTGGAGTAAAAGGAGTGATCTGATATATAAAATCATTCTCAGCTATTCCATTATACCATTGATGTATGTATGTATCTAAGATTTTCGAACTAATAGTGGAAGGAGACACTTTTTCTGTTATTATTCCTGTATTTAATGCGCTTTTTGATAATTCTTCTGAAAGTTGTTTAAGAAGATACTTTTTATTTTTTTTTGCATCAACAATACTTCCTGCAACTTCCAGAAAATATTCAGGATTACAATCAGAAAAACAAATAATTGGTTTTCTGTCCGGCATAACAAATAAGTTCATAGGGCCAAACGAAAAATCCTGATTAAGAAACAGTAGGTCTAGTGCTATAAGATATGATTCAGGGCTACTTTCTTTATCTTCAACTATACATATAAAATTATCATTCAGAATATTAATTACTCTTGGATCAGAAAAGAGACGTTCTGCCATTTCTCTTACTTTCATATTGCTTATATAACCAATATGTTGAAAAATTAACTTATCCTCTTTTTCGGCTTTTTCAATTAATTTCTGGTCCAAATACGGATACCAATCAATTCCTTTATCAAACAGCAATTTTATGTATGGAGAACATGTGTTAAACATCATGTATATTAATTTGTCAATAAGGAAATGTTAATGAGTGTACAACAATTCGATGGTTATTTTGTTCATTAGAAATTAGGGAAAGAATATTTTCCTGAATATAATCTTGATGTTGGAAGAAAAATAATTATTTTTGCATATGGAAAATGAAAAATTTAGCGAAATAAGACCATTTAATGACTTTGAAACAAGAGAGGCAATGTTGCGTATTTCCAAACATCCTTTGCTCTCTCCCATTATTCAATATCTTTTTCCAGATAAAAATCTGTATGAAATGAGAGAGCATATAGCATCTCTCAAGACAGTGGATGAATTCCAGGCTAAAGTCATGTCCAATGTCATACAGAAGATAATTTCTGATACCTCTAGAAATCTTACATATTCTGATGTTGAACGGTTTAAGGACAACAAGAAGCATTTGCTTATTTCCAATCACAGGGATATTTTGCTTGATTCAGCCATTATTCAGCTGATTTTTTTCGTAAATGGTATTCAAACTTCTGAGATGGCAGTCGGAGATAATCTTATTACTGATGTTTTTATTGAAGATATTGCACGTTCTAACAAAATGATAAAGGTTGAAAGGAATAAAAATCCTCGTGATTTTTATAACTCTTCAATACTACTTTCTCATTATATTCGTGAGACAATAACAAGTGGCCGTAGTTCTGTGTGGATTGCTCAAAGAAATGGGCGTACCAAAGATGGTAAGGACATGACAGAACAGGGACTTCTCAAAATGTTCGACATGAGTGCTCCTTCGGGAGATTTTGTTGAGGATTTTAATGATTTGTCAATTGTACCAGTTTCTATATCATATGAATATGAACCTTGTGATCTCTTGAAAACCAAGGAACTCTATATTTCAAGAAGAAGAAAGTATGAAAAAGCTCCTGGAGAAGATCTGAACAGCATTCTTACCGGAATAATGCAGTTTAAAGGTAATATTCATGTGAATTTTTGTGACACAATTACCCGTGAAGAGTTAACATGGTGTTCAAATATGGAGAAAAATGATCGTTATAAAAATCTTGCAGAGATTATAGACAGAAAGATCATCAGTTCCTACAAGCTGTTTAAAAATAATTACATTGCTTATGATTTGCTTAATCATAGCAATAAATACTCTTCTTATTATTCTGAATCTGACAGGCAGTCTTTTTTAAGTTATATCAATTATAAACTCTCAGGAATTGATGAAGGACAAAAAGAGATGGAGGAAATCTTCCTCACAATATACTCCGGGCCTGTTTTTAACAATGAAAGGATAGAAGTAACGGATATATAGCTACCTGCTATTATGTAATAGTAGGTGTTCTATGAAATGTAACTACGATGTTGTTAAGAACAACTTGTTAGTTACATTCTCTATTGGTGAACTAGTTAGCCTGATCATTACAAAAAATAATATACTGTATAAATTAATAAAATCTTAAAAAATGAATAAGTTAATTAATCTTGAAGAGGCCATGTTAAAAATAAAAAGCGGCATGACTGTTATGGTTGGAGGATTTCTTACCAAAGGTGGTCCAAATTTATTCATGGAGACTCTTGCCGACACAGATGTAAGCAATTTGACTTTAATTTGCAATGACTCAGCCTATGCAGACAGAGGACTTGGTAAATTGATTGCAAATAAAAAGGTAAAAAAATTGATAGTATCCTATATAGGATCAAATTCTGCTGCAATCGATTTAATGAATTCCGGAGAGATGGAGGTTGAATTTTCTCCACAGGGAACCCTTATTGAAAGGATTCGTGCTTATGGTGCCGGGTTGGGAGGTGTATTGACTCCAACAGGTTTGGGTACTATTGTAGCAAATAATAAAGAAATAATTAACATAGACGGCAAGGAATATCTTTTAGAAAAGCCACTCAAGGCTGATGTTGCAGTTGTTGGGGCTTCCATATCTGATACTATTGGAAATCTATTTTATAAAGGAACAAAAAGAAACTTTAATCCTGTAATTGCAATGGCTGCAGATATAGTTATTGTTGAGCCTGAGAAAATTGTAGAATGTGGCGATATTGAGCCAGAACATGTGCATACCCCTGCTATATTGATAGATTACATTATTTCAAAAAATTAATAAAATATATTATGTCAGAAAAATCAATGATTCGCATGAGGATGAGTTCTCATGATGCTCACTATGGTGGAAATTTAGTTGATGGAGCAAAAATTCTTGAACTGTTTGGTGATGTTGCTACAGAACTTCTTATTCAACATGATGGTGACGAAGGATTATTTAAAGCCTATGATAACATAGAGTTTATAGCACCTGTATATGCAGGCGACTACATTGAAGCCACAGGAGAGATTGTTTCCGTTGGTAATACTTCTAGGAAAATGGAATTTGTTGC
Source organism: Bacteroidales bacterium (assembly GCA_018433265.1). The sequence continues at coordinate 4,698 of JAHDRO010000022.1, read as the reverse complement.
TAAAAAGGTAATAGTTCCAAGACCAGATGTTTCACCATCTGCAGCAGATATTCTCGAAGAGCCCGTTATTGTTTGCAAAGCGAGTGGTACTTGTGTAACACCTAAGTCTTGTCAAAGAAAATAGATAATTATAAAAATTATAATTATATGGAAAAGTTAATTATTACAGCCGCTATATGCGGGGCAGAAGTGCTCAAAGAGCACAATCCTGCTGTCCCTTATACAGTAGAGGAGTGTGCAAGAGAGGCTAAATCGGCATACGATGCCGGTGCAAGTATAATTCATCTTCATGTTAGAACAGATGATGGAACTCCTACTCAGGATAAAAATAGATTTAAGGAGGTAATGGATGCAATCTATAAATTGTGTCCTGATGTTATTATTCAGCCGTCTACTGGCGGTGCTGTAGGTATGTCTAATGATGAAAGACTTTGGCCTACAGAACTTTATCCCGAAATGGCTACTCTTGATTGTGGTACTCTTAATTTTGGAGGAGATGAAATCTTTGAAAATACTGAAAATACTATTAAGTATTTTGGGACAAAAATGATTGAAAGGGGAATTAAGCCGGAACTCGAAGTATTTGACAAAAGTATGATTGATATGGCATTGCGTCTTCACAAGAAAGGATATATACTAAGCCCTATGCATTTTGACTTTGTAATGGGAGTGAATGGTGGTATTTCAGGAGAATTAAGAGACTTCGTTTTTTTGAGAGGCAGTATTCCTCCGGATGCTACTTATACAGTTGCAGGAGTTGGAAGATATGAATTTCCACTTGCTGCTGCTGCCATTATTGATGGTGGCCATGTAAGGGTAGGATTTGAAGACAACGTTTATTTGTCCAAGGGAGTTCTTGCGAAATCAAATGGGGAGCTGGTTTCAAAAGTTGTAAGATTGGCCGGAGAATTGGGTCGTGACATAGCATCACCTTCTGAAGCCCGCAAAATTTTAGGATTAAAAGAAAAGTAAAAAGAATATTAAAATTAAAATAATAATTTAATAATAAATTAATATGAAAAAAGGTAATAAATATGGGATTCACAGAGTCATAGAACCAAAAGGAGTTCTACCTCAACCGGCTAACAAGCTTGATAATAACATGGATGAGATATATGATAATGAAATACTTATCGATGTCAAGACTTTAAACATAGATTCTGCTAGTTTTACACAAATTGAAGAGCAAGCTGGAGGTGATAAGGCTAAAATAGCTGAAATAATGATGGATATAGTAGCAAAACAGGGAAAGCACAGAAATCCTGTTACAGGATCAGGTGGCATGTTGCTAGGTGTTGTCGAGAAAATAGGAGATGCGCTTATTGGCAAGACAGATTTGAAAATTGGCGATAAAATTGCGACACTTGTTTCTCTCTCTCTTACACCTTTAAGAATTGATAAAATTAAGGAGATTCGTTCAGATGTCGACCAGGTTGATATAGAGGGTAAGGCTATTTTGTTCGAAAGCGGAATATATGCTAAAATTCCTGATGATATGCCTGAAAAACTTGCTCTTTCTGCTCTTGATGTTGCCGGAGCTCCGGCACAGACAGCAAAATTGGTTAAGCCTGGTGACACAGTTTTGATTATAGGCGCCGGCGGAAAGTCCGGTATGCTATGTTGCTATGAGGCAAAAAAGCGGGCAGGAGTTACAGGAAAAGTGATAGGCATGTGTCATAGTGAAAAGAGCACTCAGAGACTTAAGGATTTGGATTTATGTGATTATGTTTTTTCAGGCGATGCAACACAACCGGTCGCTATTCTGGAAAAAATTGAAGAGATTACAAAAGGAGAAATGTGTGATATTACTATAAATAATGTAAATATTACTGATACTGAGATGACTTCCATTCTTTGTACAAAAGATAAAGGTATTGTTTATTTCTTCTCTATGGCTACAAGCTTCACAAAGGCAGCTCTGGGAGCAGAAGGAGTTGGCAGTGACGTTACCATGATTGTTGGAAACGGATACACCAAAGGACATGCTGCAATAACTCTTCAAATATTAAGAGAAAGTGAGAAGCTTAGAAAAGTGTTTACAGAACTTTATGCATAGTTTTTTTTATGACAAAAGCTTGCAGATATGGAACTCATAGAGTGATTTCCCCTGCCGGTACTCTTCCTCAACCGGCCTATAAGCTGGATAATACCATGAGAATATATGAGAATGAGGTATTGATTGATGTTAAGACTCTTAACATTGATTCTGCATCTTATACTCAGATAAAAAATGCTTGTAATTCTGATGCAGAAAAGATGAAACAAATGATATTATCAATTGTTGAAGAAAGAGGGAAATTGCAAAATCCTGTTACTGGTTCAGGAGGGATGTTAATCGGAACAGTCAAGGAGATAGGAAATGAATTTCCTGCAAACAGGCTTAAAATGGGAGACAGGATTGCAACTCTTGTCTCTCTCTCTTTGACCCCTTTGAAGATTTATTCAATTGAAAAACTATCTCCTGATTCGGATCAAGTTGATGTTAAAGCTGAAGCTATTCTTTTTGAAAGTGGACTTTATGCAATATTACCTGACGATATTCCAGAGAAACTTGCTCTTGCAGCACTCGATGTAGCAGGAGCACCTGCCCAGGTGGACAGACTCGTTACAGAAGGAGATATCGTATGTATTATTGGTGGAGGCGGCAAGTCGGGTATTCTTTGCTGTTATCAGGCAATGCAAAATGTAGGACCTTACGGTAAAGTTATTGTCGTTGAACATTCAAAAGAGAATGCCCAAAGAATTATTGACATGAATCTTGCGACTGATGTGATAATTGCTGATGCCACCAATGTTATGAATGTTTACAATAAAGTCATGGCTGTTACCGGAGGCAGGGGATGCGATGTTACTGTAAATAATGTCAATGTACCTTCTACTGAGATGACTTCAATTCTTGTAACAAAAGGGCAGGGATATGTTTACTTTTTTTCAATGGCGACAAGTTTTACAAAAGCTGCATTGGGAGCTGAAGGAGTGGGAAAAGACATCAATCTTATTGTTGGCAATGGTTATGCAAAAGGACACGCCAATCTTACTCTCAATATTCTGAGAGAATCTAAACCAATACGTGAATTATTTGAAAAAATTTATACCTAATTATGGCAGTTGATAGAAAAAAAATTTTATTTCCGGATGTTTCCGATGAACAGTGGAATGACTGGAAATGGCAAGTTAAGAACAGAATTGAGACTCTTGAAGATCTCAAAAAATATATTAAGTTGACAGCCGAAGAGGAGGAAGGTGTTAAGAAGTCACTTGAGACTCTCAGAATGGCTATAACTCCTTATTATCTTTCATTGATTGATCCAGACAACCCTGATTGTCCTATCAGAAAACAGGCAATCCCTACAGGAGCAGAGACATATCGCTCTGCAGCAGACCTTGTTGATCCTCTTCATGAAGACGAGGATTCTCCGGTGCCCGGGTTGACTCACAGATATCCTGACAGAGTTTTGCTTCTGATAACCGATATGTGTTCTATGTACTGTAGACACTGTACTCGTAGAAGATTTGCCGGCCAAAAGGATGATGAGTCTCCTGCAAATAATATTGACAGGGCAATAGATTACATAGCAAGAACACCGCAAGTCAGGGATGTCCTTTTGTCGGGAGGTGATGCTCTAATGGTTTCGGATGCTAAGCTTGAATCTATTATCAAAAGATTACGTGCTATTCCACATGTTGAAATTATAAGAATTGGCACCAGAACGCCGGTTGTTTGTCCTCAAAGAATTACTGACAAGCTTGTTGACATGCTTAAACAGTATCACCCAATATGGCTAAATACACATTTTAATCATCCAAATGAGGTTACTCCAGAATCAATTGCTGCATGTGAAAAAATGGCAAATGCAGGTATCCCTCTTGGAAATCAATCTGTGTTGCTTAGAGGCGTAAATGATTGTGTTAATATAATGAAAAAACTTGTTCATCTTCTTGTTAAGATGAGAGTCCGACCATATTACATATATCAATGTGATCTCTCAATGGGACTCGAACACTTCAGAACTCCTGTTTCAAAAGGAATTGAGATTATTGAAGGGTTGAGAGGTCACACTTCAGGATATGCGGTTCCAACTTTTGTTGTAGATGCACCCGGAGGAGGTGGAAAAATACCAGTTATGCCAAACTACTTGATTTCCCAATCTCCGGGCAAGGTTATTTTGAGAAATTATGAGGGTGTAATAACAACTTATACAGAACCTGATAATTATGTAAATCAATGCCACTGTCCGGATTGCTTGAAAAATGAGGCTGTTGAAGGAGTTTCTGCCTTATTGAAAGGACAAAAACTATCTCTTGAACCCGAACATCTCATTAGAAAGGAAAGATCACATAAACATTAATAATCCAATGTCACTTGTTCAGGTTGTTCTTAAATACAGAAGTCTCTCAATAGTGGGTATGGAAAAAAATACCGGTAAAACCGAGTGTTTTAATTACCTCGTCCGCAAATTGCCTGATGAATGTTTAAATATTGCTGTAACATCAATAGGTCTTGATGGTGAAAGAGTTGATTCTGTTACAGGAACAAAAAAACCTGAGATTATGCTCAGAAGAGGAATGTACTTTGCAACAAGTGAGAAATTATATAAAAAAAAAGAAATCCTGTCTGAAGTAGTAAATGTTAGTGAATCATCAGGATCCTTGGGCAGGACTATTACAGCTAAAGCATTGGCATCGGGCAAGGTTATG
>JAHDRO010000261.1 GCA_018433265.1 Bacteroidales bacterium | reverse complement strand
TTCAAATCAATGTTGACAAGAGCATCCAACTCATTCATCACAATATCAATATTGTCAGTACCTATACCAGTAGATAAGACAGTAATTCTTTTCCCTTTATATTTTCCGGTAACAGTATTAAACTCTCTTGAAGATTTGACAGTTTCTTTGGTCTCAAAAAAAGACGATATCATTTCTACTCGTCCCGGATCTCCAACAAGAATCACATTATCAGCCAGTTCTTCTGGTTTGAGATGTAAATGAAAAACTGATCCGTCACTATTTAATATCAATTCTGAAGGAGCAATAGGTTTCATGTCTAATTAATTAATCATTTACAAAAATAACCTTATATTTTATATTTTTGTAAAAATTTACGATTCATGATACAAAGAATTCAAACACTATTTCTGCTTGCTGTCACATTACTGATGGGCTCCCAATTTTTCTCAGTTATGGTTTACTCCCCTTCTGAAAAAGTCAAATATCTTGCATTTTTCCCCTGTATTATCTTTATAGCTATAACTACTCTGGTATCTTTCCTTACAATTTTTCTCTATCATCACAGGATGCTTCAGATCAGAATTACAATCTTCAACACTGTGCTTCTGATAGGATATCAAATATGGTTAATGTATTACTTTTTTAAACGTCCGGAAGGAACTGCTTTTAGCTGGACAGCTATATTCCCTGTAGTTTCAGCAATTCTTTCTATACTTGCAATCCGCTACATAGCGAGAGATGAAGCCCTTGTGCGAACAGCCAAACGTCTGAGAAGTATTGAAAAAAACAGAAATAAAGTAAAAGAAAAATAACTAATTATTCCTCAGAACAATATTTCTTTATTACTGCATATGCTTCCCTGAGCCCTAATTCTCCAGCCTTACTTAGGTCATAACATCCTTTTTCTCTGTCTTTGAGATAAATAAGCACAAGACCTCTGTTATAATAGGCTTCAGCTATATATGGATAGATTTCCAGAGCTTTTGTATAATTATTTATAGATTCTGGTAGATTGTTAGACAGACAGTATAAATTACCAAGATTGTAATATATATATGGAAAGTTTGGTGCCAAGGAAGCAGCTTTTTTCATATCCTGAATTGCTGCCGAATAATCATAATTACCCGACGACTTTCCCTGAACTTTTGCTCTTGTAGCACCTGCGTCATCAAGCGTTAGTACTTGTACGTTTGATTCGATTGAAGATATAAAATCAATCATTTCTGCTTGTAATGCTCCTCTGTTTATATAGAAAAAAGTCTGTTCAGGTTCTGTTGCAATTGCCTGATTATAAAAATCGAGTGCAAGATTGAATTTCTTCATGTTAGACTCAAGAAGAGCTTTGGCAAATAACACATATCCGTTCCTGTTTTCTCTAATCAAGTTATCTATAGTCTCCATATAGACCTGCTGTTGTTCCCCTGACAATTCTGCAGGTGCAGAAGATATCTGGACAGGAATGGGAATTTTTGAAACAAAATCATTGAGATAAGAATCTTCATAGCCTCTTTTTAATACTACTGCATACTCTTCTCTAGCTTTAGTAGCCATAAATTTATACAAAGGCTTGAGTGTTATATCTACATCTCTATACTGAAGTAGATTGTTATCAAACTCTTTCTTTGCAAAATCAGCATCGAGTGCAAGAAGCTTGTTATATTTCTGTGTTGTATCGGCAAATGCTGAAATCTTGACAGAGTCTGAAGCCATTGACCTGTATGCCTTAATTTTTGATTGAGCAATTTCATAATCTTTCTTTGCAGATTTATACTGTCCTGTTTGATTCTTGACATAGGAACGGTTTAGATAGGCATTGGCAAAATCGGGATATAGTTTTATGGCACTGCTATAATCATCAACCGCTTCACTGTAACGTCCCAATTGGGTGTACACAAAAGCTCTGTTATAGTACGCAAGCACATTGTCCGGATTAATTTGAAGAACTCTGTCATAATCCTCAAGAGCATTGTTATAATCGCCTATCTCGGATTTTATAAGAGCCCTGTTGTATAGCGATAAGGCGTTATTCTTATCATGCATTAATACTGTATCAAGATCAGCCAATGCTCCCATAATGTCTTTATTATCATACTTAGCCAAAGCTCTATTGAAATAAGCAAAGGTGTTGGTAGAATCAAGCGAAATAGCTGAATTGAGATCCGAAATAGCTTCAGGCAGTTTATTCTGCATCATATATATTCTCGATCGTCTGATATAACCTTCTGGGTCAAATCTGTTTAAATTAATTGCTGTATTATAATCATTCAAAGCCTTGAGAGTGTCTCCTAAAAAAAGGTAAGCTGCTCCTCTGTTCAGATAAGCGTCAGCAACTTTTGGCTCATAAACTAGAAATTTACTAAAATCCTCAACTGCCTTATCAAACTGTTGAGAAAGAAAATAAGTAACCCCTCTGCTAAAATATAGTCCGGTATAACTTGGACGAAGCTCAACTGCCTCTTCCAGATCCTTAAGAGCCAAGTCGTATTTCCCTGTTCTGCTAAGTGTTATGGCCCTATAGTGATAAGCGGGAGTATATATCGGATTTAACTTGATGGTTTTATCGAAATCCAGCTGTGCGCCAAAAAAATCTCCAAGATTATACTTTGCAATACCCCTCAAAAAATAGGATTCGTAAAGATTGGAATCGAGTCTTGTCAATACATTAAAATTTTCAATTGCCTGAGCGAATTTTCCCTCAGATAGCAAATTTCTGCCCCTATCCAGAAACTTTTCCTTGTCATATTGAGCAAAGAGAGCATTACCGGCTGTTATAAACATAACAAGAATCAAGAAGAGAGAGTTTCTGACTTTCATTTACTTTTTCTATATTTATTAAACCACCAAGGCCTTTCCATCATGTACATTAGGGATTGAATTTGTGCTGCTCTTGAACTGACATAAGGTGATGGATTATTTGCCTTTCTCCTGACAGGATTTGGAAGAGATGCAGCTATAAGGGCGCTCTCTCTTTCAGTCAATTTTTGTGCCGTTTTGTGAAATAACTGTTCTGCCGCTGCTTCTGCACCAAAAATACCTTTTCCCATCTCCGCCACATTGAGATATACCTCCATTATACGTTCTTTTCCCCAAATTAATTCAATACAGACAGTAAAATAAGCTTCAAATCCTTTTCTGACCCATGTTCGTGAAGGTACCAGAAAAACATTTTTGGCCGTCTGCTGTGAAATAGTGCTTGCTCCACGTAACTTTTTGCTTCGCTTATTCATTTCAATAACCTTGTTGATTGCTTCCCAGTCAAATCCGTGATGTTGAAGAAAACGATTATCCTCAGACGCCATGACTGCTAACTGTAAATTGGGAGATATTTTCTCAATAGGAACCCATTTTTTATAAGTTTTATAATCCTTGTCATCAATATTTTCAATACTTCGAATGAACATAAGTGGAGTATAATATACCGGTAACCACTTAAAAGCTATTACAGAAAGCAGAGATACTGCAATAAATGCAACAGGAATATACAAAAACAGGATTTTTAAAAATTTCTTTATTTTGTTTCTAATTTTTTTTTGCATTATTACTTTTAAATGGCTTATTTTTGACAAATATAAAAATTAATAGATGAAGAAAACCTTTGTTTCTGCAGTATTAACCTTTTTTTTCTCAATAACACAACTGGTCGCTCAGTCCAAAAATTTAACCTGTAATTTATCAGTCGACAGTAATTATTTAAAAAATATCGTCACCTATCTATCAGACGATTATCTTGAAGGAAGAGGATGTGGAACAAAGGGAGGAATGATTGCTGGCACTATGATCACCTCGCAGTTTAAAGGCAACAACATGATCCCTTTTTACCATAGAACTTTCACTCAAAGTTTTAAAAAAGACACAATAATAGGAAGAAATATTATTGGTGTGGTGAGAGCAAAATATTACAGTGAAAAATATATAGTCATATCTGCCCATTATGACCATCTCGGTATTCTTGAAGGTAAAATATATAACGGTGCAGATGATAACGCCTCTGGGGTCGCCGCCATGTTGACACTTTCAAAATATTTTTCTCAATTAAGAAATGAAGGAAAAGGATTGCCTGTTAATTTAATATTTGCAGCTTTTGACGGAAAAGAATATAATATGGCAGGATCTGAAAATTTCATTAGTAATCTCCCTGTTTCAAAAAAGAATATAATTTGTGATATTAACATTGATCAGATTGGTTCCATTTTTGCCCCGCCAAGCAAGGATACCAATTATATACTTGTTTTGGGAACAAAGAGCTTTCCTCGGTTAAAAAGCGCCATTGAAGCAGCAAATAACAAGATGAAACACCCCCTCGAGATTAATTATGACTTTTATGGCAGCAAGGTTTTTGCTGAACTGTTTTACAAGATATCCGATCAAAATTCATTTGTAAACGTAGGTATTCCGTCACTATTTTTTACCTCCGGCATTCACATGCATACGTACAAACCAACAGATGACTACTACTTTATTAACTTCCCTATACTTTTCAACAGAACTGTTTTAATAAAAAACATTGTAGAAATTATTGCATCTTCATTCTGAGCGCCTTAGCAGTATAGTTATGTTCCATTTCAATTAACCCCTCAGGTCTGCCTTCAAAATTGACATATCCTCCGGCATCTCCTCCCTCAGGTCCAAGATCAATAATCCAGTCAGCACACTTAACTATGTCCATATTGTGCTCCACTACAATTACTGAATGTCCCTTTGTGATAAGTGCATTAAATGAATCCATAAGTTTCTTAATGTCATGAAAATGCAACCCTGTAGTAGGTTCATCGAAAATAAAAAGCGTAGAGTCACTTGAAGATTCTTTCCCCAAAAACGAAGCAAGTTTCACTCTCTGACTCTCTCCACCACTAAGTGTGCTGCTACTCTGTCCAAGTTTTACATAAGAAAGACCAACTGAGGCAAGTGGTTGAAGTTTATCGGCGATTCTATGTGATATTGGCTCCTTTTGAGCCATAAAAAAGTTAATTGCCTCTTCTACGCTCATGTTCAAAACATCATTAATATTTTTCCCTTGATATTTGACCTCAAGAATGTCTGGTTTAAATCTTGTCCCTCCACATGACTCACATACCATCTGAACATCGGCCATAAATTGCATCTCAATAGTTATAACACCCTCACCCTGACATTCCGGACACCTGCCTCCGTCAATATTAA
>JAHDRO010000236.1 GCA_018433265.1 Bacteroidales bacterium | reverse complement strand
ATAGTTTTATCCCCTGTAATCGGCCTAAGAGCCACAGGATCCAGATGATCATAGTGATCATGAGTTATCAAAATAAGATCCATTACCGGCAATTTTGTATAGTCGGCTATCTCTCCATAAGGGTCTGTAATAATTTTACGACCATTCCAGTCAATCATTACTGATGCATGTCCAATAATGGTGACATTAATATTTCCAAGTGGTGTTACAAATTTTGCCATAATTTTCCGTTTAAATATATCTTCTCCACTAATGGAGATGTAAATGCATAAGGAATATATTCGATAGAAGGCACAGGTTTGGCAATAAAAAAGTTTGCAATCTTACCAACGGCTATCGTCCCATGTGTTTCTTCCAAACCCATGGCATATGCCCCGTTAATAGTGACAGCATTAATAAGTTCCTGTGGAGTCATCTTTAATTTAAGTGCCCCAAGAAACATCATGTACCTCACGTCTCCTGAAGGGCATGACCCTGGATTATAATTGGTTGCTATGGCAACAGAAAGTCCAAAATCAATCATTTTTCTGGCCGGGGCATAATCCATTTCCAGAAACTGAGTCGTGCCAGGCAAAAGTGTTGCCATAGTCTCTGAAGCATGTAGAGTTTTAAATTCTTCTTCACCTGTAAATTCCAAGTGATCGACAGATATGGCATTATATTTTACCCCAACCTGTACGCCTCCCGAGTAACTCATCTGATTGGCATGAACCTTGGGTTTTAACCCGTATTTCATTCCAGCACATAAAATCCTGTCAGTATCTTCAACAGTAAAAAAACCCTCTTCTGTAAATACATCTATAAAATCGGCCAATTCTTCAGATGCAATTACCGGAATCATCTCATTGATAATTTCATCTACATAATCACTCCTGCGGCCTATATAGCGCTCAGGAACAGCATGTGCTCCAAGAAATGTGGTTTTAACAGTCAATGGAGTGAATTCTCCTATCCTCCTGGCTACTCTTAACATTTTCAATTCATCTTCAAGAGACAGTCCATATCCGCTCTTAATCTCAACAGCTCCGGTTCCTAACGCGATGATTTCATTTGCCCTTGAAATAGTTTGCAGAAGTAAATCATCTTCACTAGTATTATGCAGGAGTCTTGCAGAATTTAAAATGCCTCCTCCTCTTGCAGCAATTTCGCTGTATGATAGTCCTCTTAACTTGTCAAAAAATTCTATTTCCCTGCTTCCTGAATAAACCAGGTGAGTATGAGAATCGCAGAAGGCCGGCAAGATCATTCTGTCTTTGACATCAATACTCTCATCAGCCATCATATCACGGACTTTATCTTCTGTCAGGTCAACCATATACCCAAATCCGGCAATTTTCTCCTCATCTGTCAACATATATGCCTTTTCGAGAATGTTCAAATCGGCCATTTCTGCTCCACTACGACGACGGAGTAATTCACCAGATTCAGTCTGAACTAGTTTCCCAATGTTATAAAACAATTTTCTCATTGAGTAAGAAGCCTTATATATTTAATTGAGTTGTGAATATGTGGATACATTACCTCGTCTTCAGCAATAAAAGGTACTACTTTTCTATAATCTGCCACAAATTCTTCCAAAATAGGTGAACTCCTCAACGGTCTCCTAAATTCAAGCGCCTGCGCTCCGTTCATCAATTCGATTGCAAGTATCTTCTCAAGGTTTTCCACAACTCTAAAGCACTTGGTCGCCGCATTCGCTCCCATACTTACATGGTCTTCCTGACCCTGTGACGAATCGATAGTATCTACACATGCAGGTGTGGCCAGCTGTTTGTTTTCACTTACTATTGAAGCCTGAACGTATTGTGGAATCATAAAACCGGAATTAAGTCCAGGATGTGCAACGAGAAAAGATGGAAGCGATCGTTTACCTCCAATCAACTGATATGTCCTCCTTTCAGATATACTGCCCAGCTCTGCAAGAGAGATAGAGAGGAGATCCAGCGGGATTGCAAGGGGCTCCCCATGAAAATTACCACCGGAAATAATCAAATCGTCATCCGGCAACACAGAAGGATTGTCTGTGGCACTATTTAACTCTGTCGTAAAAGCTTTTTCAATATAGTCCAGCGCATCTCTTACTGCACCATGGACCTGAGAGATACATCGAAATGAATAAGGATCCTGAACATGCTGCTTTTCTCTTAAAACAATCTCACTGCCTTCCAACAACTTGAGCATATTAGCAGCAGTATCAATTTGTCCCTTGTGAGGTCTGATAACATGCACCGCACGATTAAAAGGTTCAATTCTTCCATCAAACGCATCCAATGAAAGTGCTGAAATCTTATCGGCAAGTGCAACCATTTTTTTTGCCCTTCTTAGATTCCATAGACTATAGGCAAGCATGAACTGTGTACCGTTCAGGAGAGCCAAACCTTCTTTTGAAGCCAAGGTAAGAGGTTGCCAACCAAACATTTTATTGACCTCATCAGCAAGTCGTTTTTCCCCTCTGAAATTGACATTCCCCAGTCCCAGAAGAGGTAAAGACATGTTAGCCAAAGGTGCAAGATCGCCAGATGCCCCTAAAGATCCCTGTCTGTAAACAACAGGATATACTCCGTTATTAAACATATCCACAAGTCTTTCTACTGTTTCAAGCCTGACTGCAGAATATCCAAAGGATAATGATCTTATTTTTAACACCATCATCAATCTTACTATATCAACAGGAACCTCCTCACCTACACCGCAAGAGTGAGACACAACCAGATTTCTTTGCAATTGAGATAATTGGTCAAAATTGATTGATATATTACAAAGAGAGCCAAAGCCTGTTGTAATACCATAAATTGGACTGTCTGTCTCTTCCATTTTACTCTCAAGATACTCTCTGCATCTCACTATCCGCTTGACGGCATCATCAGAAAGCTTAATCTTTGTTTCATGACTAAAGAGAGGTTCAATATCCTCAAGGGTCTGTTCGTTGAGAGTTATATGAAAATAGTCCATTATAGTACGATTTTATAATTAAAATATTTAAAATGAGTGCAAATTTAAATAAAATTACTTCAAATTAAAAGGGGCACTGTTAAAACAGCACCCCTTCAATCCATAATCAATAATTATTAATCAGCCTCTGCATAACCAGGATTTTGCTGGCTCTTTATAGCCGGATTTGCATCCATCTCAACCTGAGGAATAGGAAGAATCGTTTTGTAGAATGTTCTGTCTATCGTTTTTGGTCTATGAGTGATGACAACTGCTGGAGAGATAAAATCATCATTAAAAGTGATTGACTCATTCCATCTCATCATATCAAAAAACCTTTGTCCTTCTGCAAAGAGTTCCTTACTTCTTTCATCCTTGATCATCT
>JAHDRO010000244.1 GCA_018433265.1 Bacteroidales bacterium | reverse complement strand
TAATCAAAAGATAGCAAATCAACTCTCATGCATGAATAATATTATATTACTCTGCGGACATTACAAAGGAATTGATCATCGAATACGAGAACATCTTATTACCAGAGAAATATCAATAGGAGATTATGTGCTCAGCGGTGGAGAAATTCCGGCTGCAATTATTTGTGATGCAGTCATTCGTCTGATTCCTGGTGCACTTTCTGACGAATCGTCAGCCTTAAGCGACTCATTCCAGGACAATTTACTCGCACCTCCTGTTTATACAAGACCGGCAGAATTTAACGGATGGAAAGTCCCTGACGTTCTTCTTTCAGGTAATCCAAAGCTTATCAAAGATTGGCAAGAGCAAGAATCAATTGAAAGAACAAAAAAACTTCGACCTGAACTTCTTAAAGATTAAAATCCAAATTCATCTATCTTAACTTCCTTCTTTTCTTCTTTTGCTGCCTCCATGGCAATTTGATGTTCTTCGTTACCTATTACAATGATTGCTTTAACAGGTGAAGCCGGACATATATACTCACATGCTCCACAACCGATGCAAACATTCCTGTCAAGCTTTGGAATATAAAGTCCTGTATCCTTGTAAGGTACCATGGTAATTGCATTAGTTGGACAATGTTCATCGCAAGCTCCACAATCAGTTCCATCTCTATAAACTATACACTCTTTTAAACAATATTTAGCTTTACCGATCTGACAAAGCTTTTTCTCCTCAATTGAAAGAGGTAATAGCGCTCCGTTAGGACAAACTTGAGAACATTTGTTGCATTCATAAGTACAGAAATGATCTTTGTAACTGAGCGTAGGCATCATAATGCCTTCCAGGCCATATTCCAAAAGTGCTGGCTTAATTATCTGACTTGGACATGCAGATATGCATGCATGACAGGTTGTACAATGATTCTTTAAGTTTTCAAAACTAACAGCACCAGGAGGCGCTATAGCGTTTTTTTCAGCTTTTGTTCTGACAAGTGGTCCAATTTTGGCTGCCCTTGCAGCAACCACTCCACTAAGGAGACCTAATGTAAGAATTGCTCTTCTTCGCCCTTGTTTGTCAATATTTTTCCCTTCTTCAGAACTTTTGTTTTCAACTTTTTTAAAGGCAAACCTGTATCCGATCGCATTTCTGTTACAGCCCTGCATACAATCTAAACAAGCGACACACCTGCTTACATCTATTTTATGGTTCTTAACATCAATACATTGACTTTTACACTTAGAGACACATAGCATGCACTGATTGCAGTTGCCATTAATTTCAGGCTTAAATAAGGCAAATTTAGAAAGGCCACCAAGAATAGACCCTACAGGACATATCGTATTGCAATAAAGCCTTCCTCTGATTGCACTGAAACATATTATCACCAATAAAAAAACAATAGCTGCAAGTAATGCCGCAAGTGCAAAATGAGAATAATTATTTATATAAAAAGTATTAGGGAATATTGAGGCAATTATGTTATTTATAGTCTGTACTCCCCTATCAAACAGTTGACTTGAAATTCTCCCCCAATTGGAATAAGGATCCAAAATGGCTATCGGCAGTGTTATTCCTCCTATTAACGGTAGCATTACTAATACAAGAACAGAATATCTCAACCAATCATATCCTTTAGAATATTTATAACGGCGATTCTTTTTTGATTTGAATAAAGAAGCAAATCTCGAGACAATGTCTTGAAATGTACCAACAGGACAAAGAGTTGAACAGTAAACTCTCCCAAACAGAAATGTGAGAATAATGAGAATGATAAAAAAAAGTGCCGAACCTGTCAAAATGCCAAGCATTGACGGCACAAACTGAAACTTGAGAAGTACTGCTGAGAAATTTGGTGATGTGTTTGAAAAATAGAAAAAATTCAGGGTCAGAATTATAAGGATTAATAAAGAAAGAGCAACTCTGATCCATTTAAGAGTTTTGTACATTATAATGAATATTACATTTTAATTCTTGAAACTTGCAATTTGTCGAGATTAGTTGTGCCGATTTTCATCTTTTCGGCAATCATTATATGCCCTACATCGGATAGAT
>JAHDRO010000373.1 GCA_018433265.1 Bacteroidales bacterium | reverse complement strand
TTGCATAATTAGTGTCTTGCAGAATGTATTGTTCAATCACTTTTGGAAAATGTTGCTGTTCAAGTTGATGTATTTTGGTTGCAAGTGTTTCAGGTGTATCTTCTTTTTCCACATTACATTTTGCCTGAAAGATGATAGTCCCTTTGTCGTATTCATTATTTACAAGATGAATAGTAATACCTGATTCTGTTTCTCCATCATTGATAACAGCAGAATGGACGTTCATCCCATGCATTCCTTTTCCTCCATATTTAGGAAGTAAGGCAGGGTGAATATTTATTATTTTTTTTGGATATTTATTTAAAAGTCTGTCCGGAATTTTAAGTAAAAATCCTGCAAGTATTATGTAATTTATATTGTAACTCGACATTATATCATCTACAAATGTGCTGTTTTCTAGTTGATCCCTGTCAAATATTACAAAGGGTATTTTGAATCGTTTTGCTCTCTCCAGCACATAGGCATTTTTTTTGTTACTCAGTATAAGGCTGACCTTGCATGTAGGATGATTGCTGAAATGTTTAATTATATTTTCCGCATTTGTTCCTGACCCTGAGGCAAAAATAGCTAATTTTATAAAACTCATTATTAACATTTTAAGCTGCAAAGGTAACATTTTTTAATTAGATAAATGATTTATAAGTGATTGTTTAATTATACTTTTTCCTCTATATATATGTATACCAAAAAACTATTGTTTCACTTTGTTAAAATTTCATTTTTCCATTTTTTTTGTTTTTCTTTGCAACCTGGTTTAGAAAATAATAATTACTAACTAATTTTTTTAATTATGGCAGATATTAATGAAAAGGTTAAAGCCATCATTGTTGACAAGTTGGGCGTAGAGGAGTCAGATGTAACACCAACAGCAAGTTTTACCAATGATCTTGGCGCAGATTCACTTGACACAGTGGAACTTATTATGGAATTTGAAAAAGCATTCGGTATCACAATTCCTGACGAAGCTGCTGAGAAGATCTCAACAGTAGGAGATGCTATCTCTTACATTGAACAGCACGTTAAATAAATTCCCAATCAAGCATATGGAATTAAAAAGAGTTGTAGTTACCGGTATAGGGACAATAAATCCTTTAGGCGACAATATTCAGGATTATTTTGACAATCTGGATAAAGGCGTCAGTGGCTGTGGTCCTATTACCCGTTTTGATACATCTCTGTTCAAAACAAAATTTGCTTGTGAAATCAAAAATTATGAGCCGAGTAAATATGGCATTGATCGAAAGGAAGAGCGGAAGCTTGACCTCTATTCACAATTTGCTCTTATTGCTGTAGATCAGGCGATAAAAGATAGTCATATTGAAGCAGGAAATTTTAATCCTGAGAGAGTAGGGGTAATACTCGGTTCAGGGATAGGTGGTATTAATACATTGTACAGTGAAGTTGAGGGCTATGTCGAAGGCGGTAAAGTGCCTAGATTTAGCCCTTTTATTATTCCAAAAATGATTCCTGACATAGCGCCTGGTCTTATTTCCATTAAGTATAACTTTAAAGGACCAAATTATGCTACTGTGTCTGCATGTGCTTCTTCTACTCATGCAATGGTAGATTCTTTAAATTATATCAGACTCGGGAAAGCAGACATTATTGTTACTGGTGGTGCTGAAGCAGGTATTTCTATTCCAAGTATAGGAGGATTTAACTCTGCACAGGCAATATCCACTAGAAATGATGATCCGGCTCATGCTTCAAGGCCTTTTGACAAAAACCGTGATGGTTTTGTCATGGGCGAAGGATCCGGGATTTTGGTTTTTGAGGAATTGGAGCATGCAAAGGCGAGGGGAGCTAAAATTTATTGTGAAGTTGTAGGTGCAGCCATGACTGCAGATGCATACCATATTACTGCTCCTCATCCTGAGGGAGAGGGTGCAATAAAAGTAATGAAACTTGCTTTGGAAGATGCAGGCATGAAACCTGAAGATGTGGATTATATTAATGTACACGGGACTTCTACACCCCTTGGTGATATTGCTGAATTAAAAGCTGTAAAGGTTGTGTTTGGGGAGCATGCATATAAACTTAACATAAGCTCTACAAAATCCATGCATGGGCATCTCCTTGGAGCCACAGGTGCTGTTGAAGCGCTTGCATGTATTCATGCTATCATAGACAGTATTATTCCGCCTAC
>JAHDRO010000265.1 GCA_018433265.1 Bacteroidales bacterium | reverse complement strand
TTGAATCCATAGTTAAAACCTTCTTTATACGAGAAGCTTTCAAGTTCTTTGCCAAATTCTTTCATGAAATAATATAAGAGTGCAAGGCATCCTATAAATTTTATTATCCACAGTAGTATTGAGATAACTGTTCCGGGTTTGAAAACAACCTGGATAAGGCTGACAACAATTGTAATAATTGAAAGGAGTAGCGCATTTATGGCAGCAGCTCTCCATTGAGAAGATTGCATAGCAAGTTGATTTATAATGAAAACTGTAAAATTTCAGCTGTTCAAAAGTAGCTAAAAATGTTATAAATGCAAAATTTATGGATTAACAAAAAATAATTAACTTCGCGACCTATAAGAATTGTGTTAAAGATTATGATCAACATTACTTTCCCGGACGGGAGTGTCCGTCAGTACGAAAATGGAATTACTCCTTATGAGATTGCTCTAAGTATTAGCCCAAAATTAGCTCAGGAGGTTCTTGTTGCAACGGTTAATGGCAAGATTTGTGAACTTAACAGGTCAATAAATGAAGATGCTACCATCAAGTTGCACAAGTGGGAAGACGAAGAAGCTAAGAGAACATTTTGGCACTCATCTTCGCATCTTATGGCCGAGGCTCTTGAACTTCTTTATCCGGGAGTTAAATTTGGCATAGGTCCTGCCATCGAAATAGGTTTTTATTATGATGTTGATCTGGGGGAGAGAATTATAGCCGAATCAGACTTAAAGAGAATTGAAGACAAAATGCTTGAGTTGGCTAAAGAAAGACAGCATTTTGTAAGAAGAGAAGTGAGCAAGGAAGAGGCCATGAAAACTTATTCCGAAAAGGGAGATCAATATAAATGTGAATTGATACGTGATCTGGAAGATGGCTCTATAACCTTTTATACAAATGGTTCCTTTACAGATTTATGTAGAGGGCCTCATCTTGTAGATACATCAGTGATAAAAGCTGTAAAACTTACCTCTATTGCCGGTGCTTACTGGAGAGGCAACGAGAAAAATAAAATGTTGACTAGAATATACGGAGTCACATTTCCTCAAAAGAAACTTCTTGATGAGTACCTGATCTTTATGGAAGAAGCCAAAAAGCGTGATCATAGAAAAATTGGAAAAGAGCTTGAACTGTTTGCCTTTTCACAAAAAGTGGGTCAAGGTCTTCCTCTTTGGTTACCCAAAGGTGCCCAGTTAAGAGAAAGACTTGAAAATTTTTTGAGGATTGTTCAGAAAAAAGGCGGTTACCTTCCTGTCATCACGCCTC
>JAHDRO010000091.1 GCA_018433265.1 Bacteroidales bacterium | reverse complement strand
GTTAATTTCGTTGATTACAATATTTGTGTTCTTACCTTTAAAATCGGGTAACCCTTTAAGATAATCAACAGGAGCATATGATGTCTCTTTGGCCAATTTGTTGTCGACATCTTCTTTGCCGTATAGTTTAACATATCTGTCATAATTTGTGATAACTTCACAAATAAAGGAGTTGTCATAGCCTGTAATATTATCTACAAACAGTTCCCAGACCATTGAATTGTCCAGTTTGACATCAAGTTTTTCCAATTGTTTAAGGACTTTGGCTACTCCCTCACGGTCGTATATTGAACTCTTGTATTTGGCATAATCATTTAAAAATGATAGATCATTCTTATTTTTATCATAATTTGCCTCGAGATAGAAAGACCTGAGTCTTGGATTAAGAGCACTTTCACCGGTAAAGATGAAAGTATCAGGTTCCTGTCGGCCACTGCTTTTATGAAGAGCATTTCCTGTTGTTGGATCTATAAAAAGATATGTAGGATAAACCTTGACCTGGTATTTTGCCGCAAGTTCTTTTCCTTCACCGTGCTCAGCATCAATTTTGGCATTAATGAAATTAGTGTTGTAAAAATTGTAAACAGCCGGCAAACTGAAAACCTCTTCACTCATATTTAAACATGGACCACACCATTGAGTGTAAAAGTCGACAAAAATCATTTTTTTCGCTTTTTGTGCCTTTTCCACAATCTCATTCCAGTTGCCTTTTTCGAAGCGAATAGCCTTTTGGGCAGAGAGTGGTGAAAAATAGAGGCACATTGCTGCAAATATAAAGATCTGACAATAAACTTTTCTCATTGTTTTATAATCATATTTCGCTTTGTTTTTATCTTTCGTATACCGGAAAATCAGGGTTGAAATTAAGAATCTCCTTATTAACAGGCATTATGTATCTTACATCGTTCGGAGGCAGGATAAATGTTTCTCCATCGGCAGTATGAGTTATCGTTTTTTGGAATTGTGATTCGAGATTAAGCCGTTTAAGATCAAACAACCTCATTGGACCTTTGAAACAAAACTCTCTCCGCTTCTCTTCAAGTACCTTGATTAAAGCTTCTTCTTTGGTCGATGCAGTAAGCTGTTCATTATTCATCATTCTGTTGTTTCTGACAGTATTGATAAGTTGCATGGCCTTGTCTTTCGACCCAATTCTCGCTTCGCACTCAGCTGCTATGAAATAATTTTCTGTAGAAGTAAATCCTACATTGAAGTTTGCGTAGAGTACAAATGCGCACTCTCCCGGGAAATAGTCAGTACTTCCACCAAGATTAACCTGATTTTCGGCGAAAAAATATTCCTTTCTCAAGTCAGTTGCGCCATTTAAATCCTTTTTGTAAAGATCTCTCATTTCACTACTAAGCATCACACTACCTTGAAGAGAACCAGACAGCCACTTCACATAATTTGCTTCAGGATGGTTAATGTCAGGAAGTCGTTCAGAAGGATTTCCTTTTTTGTAGACTCTTCCCCATGTTGTACCTTCTGCTTTGTCGTAATTATTCAAGTTGAGCAGTGCACTGTTGAGAGCGAGTGCGTCATTAGCATATTTGAGAGCCTTAGTGTAGTCTCCCATTGTGAGATAAATTTTTGCATAAAAAGAATACAACGCAGCCTTATTGGGATGAGCCCTGTTAGCTGTAATATCGGGTATGTGAGAAGCAGCTTCATCCAAGTCTGCAAGCATTTTTTCGTAAACTTCGGCAACAGTATGTCTTTGATACTTTTGGTTAATGTCAGCTTCAGTGAGGTAAGGAATACCTAAATCTTTGCTGGCAGTTTGACTGTTATACTGTTTAGCGTAGGTGTTTACCAGGTTGTAGTATTCATAAGCCCTTCCAAAAAGAGCCTCAGCCTTTATTCTTAATTTTGCCTCTTCACTTCCTCCCTTAGAATCCATGACTTCATTAATGACAGTATTCAGAGTAAAAAGTCTTTCGTAGGCATTATTCCATATATAATCCTTTGTGCCTTCAACATAGACCTGTCCTGGTTTAAAGGAATAAAGATTTCTTACGGATTCATCCTTATTTATGTATATATAATATGAAGCAGTTGCATTTTTATCAAGCAGATGGATGTTATCAGTAAGGTAATCGAGCATTCCGTCGGAAGCATTAATCAGGGACTGAGAGTTTAACAGCTTCTGATAATCTTCCATATATTGAGGAATAGTCATGCCTTTGGGCACATTGTTCAAATAGTCGTCACAGCCTGTTACAGATATCAGAAGTGATACAGCCAATATATTTATTAAAATTTTCTTATTCATGGTGTTGAATATTTTTATAGGTTGATATTTAATCCTACAATAAATTCGGCAGGATATTTAGTGCCTCTGGTAGGAGAGAGTGATGTGCCTGTCCAAACTTCAGGATCGAGGTCTCCATTGGCAGCCCACCACCAAAGATTTCTTGCCTGTAAATTGATAGTTGCTGCTCCTATGCCCATCTTTTTAGTAATTTTCGATGGCAGATTATAGGAGAGTATAAGATCACGCAACTTGATAAAGTCCGCTTTCTTAACAAATTTGTCTGCAGCCTTGTAAATATATTCGCCATTTCTTACTGTTGACTGAAACATGAATGCAGGATTGACATTTGGCTTATTTTCATCACCGGGTTTTTTCCAGTAATTTGCCATATTTTTGTCCACGTTGCTGACTGCATACATTGGATGGCTTGTAATTGTGTACGATGCAGCAACGTCTCTCATTACATGCCCGCCTGAATAGATAAACATGAATGAAAGTTCAAATCCCTTCCATGAAATTGAATTTGTCAAAGATGCATTATATGGAGGAGTGACAACGCCTGAGTAAACCAAATCATCCTTTGTCAGCTGATTGTAATTCAAAATCTCTTGCCCGTCTTTTGTAAGTCCTACAGGAGCCCCATTTTGGTTAAGGCCTTTATATCTTACACTAAACAGTGCACCCATTGGATATCCTTTACGAATATTAGTGCCGTAATAATAACTGTAGGCAGACTCGTCGGTTTCTTCAACCCTTGTTATCATATTTTTGTTGTAACTAAACAACAAGGAGGAGCTCCAGCTAAAATGCTCTTTTTTGATATTTTGACTGTTCAGGGCTATTTCCACTCCTCTATTGTACATGCTGCCAAAATTGATATCGACATCTGTCCATCCCAAGGTAGGGTCTATGGCAAATGGCCCCAATAGATCATTGGTGTGCTTGTCGTAAAATTCAATTGAGCCATCAAGTCTGTTTTTCAGCAAGTTAAAATCTACTCCAACGTTAAAAACCTTTGTCTTTTCCCATCTTAGCTGAGGATTGGGAGGAGAAGCAATGTACATTGCGTTTTCGTTGGTATAGTAGTTATTCCTGTCAACTTTAGCTATCAGGTACGGGCCATTGAGTTTAGGAATGTTGCCATTAATTCCGTATGTAACTCTGACGGCCAGTCTATCTATCCAATTGTAATTTCTTAAGAGCTCGTAATGAGCACCTAAAGACCAAAGGGGACGATATTGATATTTCGGATCAGTACCAAAAAGATTAGATTGGTCAATTCTGATACTTCCAGTAAAAGTAGCTTTGTTGTTCAAAGTATATGACCCGTTTGCATAGAAAGAAAGATATCTGTTATCTACAAATGTACTTGCAGGAGTCTTGTTGCTAAATGAGAATGTACCATAAATCGACTCTGTTCCTGAAAGCATCTTGGAGAGTGTCAGGGCATCTATCTCACTGTATCCAAGATTATTGTCATCATATCCAAGACGATAAAAGCCATTTCCGGAGGTAACAACTTTTCTAGCTTCAGCACCTGCCAGAAACTGAACAATATTATTATCGTTCAATTGTTTGTTGTAATCAATTTGAGCTCTGAAAGTATAAGAATAGTTATCCATCCATTTTTGTACGATTTGTCCACCGACTGGAATATTATATTTCGGTACTCCGTTAACCATCTGAACGGCGTTGTTAATCATGGTTTTAACACTTATTGCATCTTTGGTGTCATATTGTTTGGTAAAACCATTGCTCTGTTCGGTCTGATATCTGATACTTGCTGTCAAGCCATCAAGTATTTTAATGCGGGCATTTAAATTGATGTTAAGATAATTTGTTTTGGCAGTGTATCTTGTGTTCTTCAGCTCGTTTACAGGATAGAATGTTTCATCTTGAAGACCTAAAGCTTTCAATCGGTCTATCTCATATTGAGATTTGGTTTGATACCATTGAGATGGCTCTCCATTATCTTCCCTGAATCTGAGGTATGAAGCTCCACCTGCATCGAGGTAGCTCATTCCCAATATTCCGTTGTCATAATCTGACTTTACCTGACTGTAAAGAATGCCTGCGTCAACACTTAGCCATTTAAAGAAATCAAAGGTGTTTTTCAGATTAAATCCAAGTCGGTCTTCATACTGAGCCTTTTCATAAGGAGCAGTACCGGAATAGTTTACGGAAAAGTTGTACTTGTGAATTTTAGTCCCGCCTGTAAGTGCAAGATTGTGCTGATGTTTAATTGAGTATTTTCTTAGAAACTCGTTTTTAACCTGATCATACCTGTCAAAATTTCTGTATGGAATTAATGCCTGTTCCAACTGTTCCTGAGTTATTTTGCCCTCTTTTTTGTCCAGCATGAGAGACTGTACTGGATTCTGATATTCTCTTATTCCCTTACGGGTAAGTTTTGGATAAGTCTCCATTAGCATTAACTGATAGTCTACAAGTTCGCTGCTGTTCATTTTATTGGCATATCCTCTGTCAGGAAGACCTATCATGCTTACTGATCCATTGTAATTTACCCTTGTTGCTCCCTCTTCGCCATTTCGGGTAGTTATGACTATTACACCATTTGCAGATCTTGCTCCGTAAATTGAGGCTGCTGTTGCATCCTTGAGTACAGTAACGTTCACCACATCTGCAGGATTAATAACGTCGAGAGGAGATGCATTACTCCCTGGTTCGCCTTCAAAAGGGACGCCATCTACAACATAAAGTGGGTTTTTATTTCCGTTAATAGTAGAAACACCTCTTATTTGCACAGATCCACGATAAATATTAAGACCGGCAACCATTCCCTCAATTTTATTAATAATATTTGTCTGCATTTTGGTGTTGAGAACATTTTGAGTTACTATGGCAAATGAACCGGTTGCCCTCTCTCTCGAAATTGTCTGATAGCCGGTAACTACTACATCATCCAACTGTTTTTCTTCAAATGGCATTACGACAGAAATATTGTTATCATCACCAATTTTAACTTCAGTAGCTTTTAATCCGAAAAAAGAAAAAAGCAAGACAGCATCATTTGCATACTCATTGGGGATGTTGATTTCAAACTTTCCCTTTGCATCTGTATAAGTGCCAATTTTTTTGTTGTTTTGAAGTATTACATATGCACCCGCTACAGGTTCTCGGTTTTCATCCAGAACTGTACCTGTGATTTTTTTTCCGTTTTCAGTTACATTCTGCTGGTTTAGTGCCCTTTCAGAAGTTGCCAAAGGTGTTAGAACAATTTGTCTTCCACTTGTCTTATAGGAAATTTTAGCAATGCGGCACAATCTGTCGAGGAGGGAAAAAAAATCTTCAGAATTGGCCGTAATGGAGATCTTTTGGTTTACATCTATTGTCGAGGGAGAATAGATAAATGTAAAATCGGACTTTTTTTCAAGTTCATTTAAGATACTTTTCAAAGGG
>JAHDRO010000101.1 GCA_018433265.1 Bacteroidales bacterium | reverse complement strand
TTTTTTTAAATTCGTATAAACAGATAAAAATGGATACTTTCCTAATTATATTGGGACTGATTTTTACTCTTACAGGTCTTTTAGGTTGTTTACTTCCGGCAATACCTGGTCCTCCTCTTTCCTTCATTGCACTTCTCCTGGTTCACTTAACCAAGGAGGCAGATCTCAGCAATTCTCTTTTGCTTGCTATGGCTGTACTGACAATAGTGGTAATGGTATTGGACTATATAATACCACTCTGGGGAACAAAAAAATTTGGAGGCACAAAATTTGG
This sequence comes from Bacteroidales bacterium, assembly GCA_018433265.1. The sequence continues at coordinate 2,962 of JAHDRO010000101.1, read as the reverse complement.
CACATGGGGAGCTACAATAGGACTGATAATAGGATTTTTTCTTGGTCCTTTAGGTATAATAATCGGTCCATTTGCAGGTGCTGTCTTGGGAGAAATGGTCAACGGCTCTTCACGGAGCAGGTCTCTTCGTGCAGGAATTGGATCATTTTTGGGTTTCCTTATGGGAATTGGTTTAAAATTGGTTGTGTCCGGAATCATGACTTTTTACTATTTTAAGTACTCTCTCCCAGTTATAAAAAATCTCATATCAACTCTTTAAATGCACTCGAAAGGTATTCGGTTATATCTCCTGATATTAGAGAATACTCACTTGTGTTCATTACCGCAAAATCTCCTGCAAGACCATGCAAAAATACACCGATGCATGCTGCCTCAGATGCAGAATAACCTTGAGCGCGGAGAGCAAGAATGACTCCTGTAAGAACGTCCCCACTGCCAGCTGTGGCCATACCTGGATTACCCGTTGTGTTTTTGAACAGTCTTCCATCAGGTGCTGATATTGTAGTTTCGTGTCCCTTTAGAACCACTATTGCATGATACTTTTCCGAAAATTGACGCTGCATGTCTATTTTGTTGTTGTCATCAATCTTTACTTCCATAAGCCTCGAAAATTCGCCAGGATGAGGCGTAAAAATTGTTTGTTCAGGAAGTAGTTCAAGAAGATCTCTGTTGGATGCAATAATATTAATAGCATCTGCATCAATCACTAACCTGGCTGGTTTGGATCTCAATAAGATCTCTGTTGCTCTTACAGTTGATTCTGCTCTTCCTATCCCGGGACCTACTGCAATTGCATCAAATTTCTCAATTGGTGGAGGAACTGAAAAACAATCAGAAGAAGAATCGACACTACACATGACTTCAGGAATTGATATTTGCATGATTTGATAACCACAGGATGGAACATGTGCAGTTAGTAAACCAACACCTGAGCGCATACATCCCCGAGATGCCAGGACTGCCGCACCCATCATTCCGAAAGATCCGGCTATTATAAGTGCATGTCCATAATCTCTCTTGCTTGAGTCTGCTTTCCGCTCTCGCATGAGAGTCCTTACATATTCATATGTAAGCAATTGGATACTGCTGCTAGATTTTATTTCCATTCATCAGGCATTTTAATGGTGAAATATTCAAAACAACCTCTGTCGGCCATAGTCACAAAAGCTGTAATTTCGCTGTCTGCATTTTTAAGAGCTATGTTAGAGCATAATTTTCCTTTAAGGAAGACTTCCTTAAGCATTTTCCCTTTCGGAGACAAAATTACTACACTACCTTTCCCATGTCTCGTAACATAAAGGTTTCCCCATTTATCACACCGCATGCCGTCCATGCCAAAATCAGTAAATTTATAAAACAACCTTTTACCAGAAACTACGCCATCAGATAATATGTCATAAACCCAAATTAATCTTTTGACGGATTCATTTACGTAAAGCCTGTGACCATCCGGGCTTACCTCAATCCCGTTAGTTGTACCCATATTGTCTTCGAGTAAAAGTACTTTACCTGTCAGATCTATCATCCATAATTTCCCGGTAGAATCTTTCCAATTGGGATCGCTGGCATATATAAATCCCGTAATAGGAGATATGGCTATATCGTTCGGCTGGTTCATGGAGGGCTCATGCGCAAAAAATTCAATTTTTTTTGATGATGGATCTACCTTTAATATATTATGTCCCGTATAATCAGCTATATACATAAACCCTTTACTGTCAAATATTATTCCATTACCTATAGACCCCTCAGGCAGATGCAAATAACAAGAAGCCTTCCCATCTGGAGTTACTACACCAACTGTGCCCTGTTCGCCAAAATTAACTGCATAGAGATTGCCTTTTGAGTCGAAAAATGGTCCTTCAATGCCTTTTGTAAAAGTCCATTCAGGAAGTAAATCTTTGACCTGCTGCGAAAATAGTTGTGTATAAAAAGCTGTTGTTAAAACAGAAAAAAATAAAAACTTTAGTCTTACCATTTCAAAAATGTTATTATAATATTGAAATTATCAACAATAATAGTACAAAAAATTTGTCATTTATTCAACAATTTCTACTTTTGCAAATCGAATAAATGTCATGAGTAGAGATTTCAATCATATAATTTCTTCTTCAAGAGTGTCTTATGACACGCTTTCTACTCTGATTTTGATGTCATCCATGATGATGCGAATGCATCGCGAGATGCTCGGTTAATTTCAGGATCTTATGCAGGTCCCTTGGGTGTAAGCCCAAAAATCCAATAACATTTTCAATTTTTTATAGTGCTAAAGCTCGAATTCTTGTGCATGAAAACCATGAACAGATATTTTTATAAATATAACTCTCCTTTTGAATTAGAGTGTGGAGAAAAGCTTGAACAACTTGAAATTTGCTATCACATAACAGATAATTTTACAACAGATAAAAAAGTCATTTGGATATGCCATGCTCTTACTGCAAACTCTAATCCTGAAGAATGGTGGCCAAATTTTGTAGGAAAAGGCAAATTGTTCGATACTGACAAATACTCTGTGATTTGCGCCAATATACTTGGGTCTTGTTACGGAAGCACTGGACCTGCTTCTTTTGACCAAAACGGTAATCAGTATCTCCTCTCTTTTCCAAATATTACTGTAAGAGATATCGTACGTGCTCACGACATTCTAAGAGAACGTCTTGGAATCAGACATATAGATATAGTCATCGGTGGCTCAATTGGAGGATTTCAGGCTATCGAATGGAGTATAATGTTCCCTGAAAAAATTGCCGGCATGGTATTGCTGGCATGCAATGCAAAAGTCTCTCCATGGGGGACAGCTTTTAATGAAACTCAAAGAATGGCACTTTTTTCTGATCCTTCTTTTGAGGAACAAAACAGTATCAGTGGAGGAGCTAAAGGCCTTGAAACAGCAAGAGCTATCGCTCTACTATCTTACCGGTCTTATAAAGGTTACAAGTTAACTCAAAGTGAAGAAGATTGT
>JAHDRO010000053.1 GCA_018433265.1 Bacteroidales bacterium | reverse complement strand
TAAACATATCAGAAGGGTTAATTGTTGAACAGGTTGTTCGTCCAACCGGTCTTCTTGATCCTCCGATAGAAGTCCGCCCTGTAAAAAATCAAATAGATGATCTATTGGAGGAGATAAGAATCAGGGTTGAAAAGGATGAAAGAGTTTTGGTAACTACTTTGACTAAAAGAATGGCTGAAGAATTGGATAAGTATCTTGCCAAACTGGGGATTAGATGCCGATATATTCATTCAGATGTTGAAACACTTGAGAGGGTTGAAATACTTGAGGATTTTCAGGCAGGTAGATTTGATGTGTTGATAGGTGTTAATTTGTTGAGAGAGGGGCTGGATCTCCCGCAGGTTTCACTTGTAGCGATTCTGGATGCTGATAAAGAAGGCTTTTTGAGATCGGCAAGATCCTTGACACAGACAGCTGGAAGAGCAGCAAGGAACATTGATGGTAAAGTGATAATGTATGCTGATACTATAACTAATTCTATGAGAGTAACAATTGATGAGACAGAAAGAAGAAGAAAGAAGCAGATGAGTTACAATCTAATAAATAATATAGAACCAAAGCAGATTGAGAAAAAACTCCGCAATATACTTGGTAAAGAGAGGACCTACTCTATACCGAAAGAAGTGACGACTGTCATTAATGACCCTTTAATTACTTTTATGAAACCTGAACAGATAAATGCGGCAATTAAATCATTAAGAGAAGAGATGGAAAAAGCAGCTTCAGAGCTTGATTTTATGAGGGCAGCACAATTCAGGGACCAGATGATTGCATTAAAAAATTTGCTTGAGAAAAAAATATGATTTCTTCTAAGTTAGATAAAATTATCACTTCATGCTCGCAAAATGAGCAGAGGTGGCTGATAAGATCTCATGACATTGCATCAGAGCAACTTTCTGGCTTGAGTAGAGGTAATGGTTTGCCATTTATGGATCATGTTGTTGCTGTTGCTGAGATTGTGGCTTTTGAAATTGGACTTTCTCCGGAGGCAATTGCTGCAGTATTTATTCATGAAGCGTCAAGGTCCAATAATGAGTTGCTGGAAAGCTGCAAAAAAGAATTTTCTGACGAAATAATTGCAATGGCCAGAAGCTTAAATAAGATTTCCGAAATTAAACCAAAAGATACAGGACTTCTTTCTGACAATTACAGAAAATTGATAGTCTCATATTCACATGACCCAAGAGTTAGTCTGATTAAACTCGCAGACCGTCTTGAAGTCATGAGAAATTTGGACTTTTTTGCCAAATCCAAACAGATAAAAAAGGCGACAGAGACTTCGCTTCTATACGCACCTCTTGCACACCAGTTAGGACTTTACAATCTTAAGAGCGAGATGGAAGATCTTTCTTTTAAGTACACAGACCCTGAGCAGTATCGTCTAATTACCAATAAATTAAAAGCTGGAGAACAAGATCGCAAAAGACTTATGGATGTTTTTGTCAGGCCTATAGAGATGAGCTTAAGAAAAGCTCATATTCCTTACAGATTAAAGAGTAGAACAAAAACAGCCTATTCTATCTGGAAAAAGATGCAGGCGAAGCAGATACCTTTTGAAGATGTGGCAGATATTTTTGCAATAAGGATAATTATAGATGTTCCTGATGCTTCTCCGGAAAAAGAAAAAGAGCTTTGTTGGAAGGTATATTCTTTTGTTACAGAGCATTACGAACCTGATACTTCAAGACTTAGAGACTGGATCACTGTCCCAAAATCAAACGGATATGAATCTCTTCATACTACTGTAACTGCTCAAAATAATCAACGAATAGAGGTTCAGATAAGAACCTCGAGAATGGATGATGTAGCAGAGAATGGCTATGCTTCACACTGGTTATATAAGGGAGTTAAAAATGATGCAAGTCTCAATGCCTGGCTTACAAGTGTAAAAAATCTTCTTGAATCACCATACAAGAAGCCGGAGGCGCAATTTAATCTTTTCTCTAATGATGTATTTGTATTTACACCTGAAGGAGATCTAAGAAAATTGCCGGCCGATTCAAGTATATTGGATTTTGCTTTCGATATTCATACTAATCTTGGGCTTAAATGTTCTGGGGCTAAAATTAATGGTAAACTTTGCTCTATAAGAGAAAAGCTTAAAACAGGCGATGTGGTTGAGGTAATTACCAGTAAAAATCAGAGACCTTCCAGTGATTGGCTCAATTTTGTTGTTTCTTCCAAGGCAAAGGCAAAAATCAGACAGAAACTTAATGAGGAGCTTGGGAAACAGATTCAGGCAGGGAAAGAGTTGTTTGAACGCAGAATGTCTAACTGGAAAATAGACGTCAATGATGAAGTTCTGAATTTTTTGATTAAGCAGTGTAAGTTCAAAAGCATTGGAGAATTTTATTCAGCTCTTGCAATTGGAACACTCGATATAATGGATGTCAAGAACATTCTCTCTTCAAGGGAAGAAAGGGGAGAAAGTGGAGTTGGAGAAGAGTCATCATTCCAGCCCCCAAAAAATATCCAAAAGAGTTATGACGGTTCTGACATTTTGATGATTGACGACAAGCTTAATAATGTGGGATATAAATTGGCCAAATGTTGTAACCCTATAATGGGTGATGAAGTATTTGGATTTGTAACTGTTAAGGATGGAATTAAAATCCACAGGATGGGATGTCCAAATGCAGCGAGACTTATAAGCAACTATCCATACAGGGTACAGAAAGTCAAATGGAAAGAATCATCAGAAGGCAGTAAATTTCAAACTTCAATCAAAGTGAGTTCATATTTGGATTTTGGGCTTAGTCAGCAGATTATGGAGATTGTTAACAACTTGTCTATTTCTTTGAGATTTTTTTCTATTTCAGAAAATAAAGGGTTGATTGAAGCTAAAATGCAAGTTGCAGTTCCAAACAACCAAGTATTGGACAAGTTATTGTTTAATCTTAGAAAAATTAAAGGTGTTAAATCAGTAACCAGGATTACAAATGTCTGACAGTTTGATAAAGGTAAGAGGTGCGAGGGTTAACAATCTTAAGAATATATCTGTTGATATTCCAAGAGATAGATTTATTGTTATATCGGGAATTTCAGGATCAGGTAAAAGCAGTTTTGCATTCGATACTGTTTATGCAGAAGGGCAAAGAAGATTTGTTGAAAGCCTCTCTTCTTTTGCCAGGCAGTTTCTTGGCAGAATGTCAAAGCCTGATGTGGATGATATTTCTGGAATACCTCCTGCTATTGCAATAGAACAGAAAGTTAACACATCCAATTCACGTTCTACGGTTGGTACAATGACTGAGATTTATGATTATTTGAGATTGTTATATGCTAGAATAGGAAAGGTATTTTCTCCAATTAGTGGTCGCGAAGTTAAAAGAGATTCGCTTGAAGACATTGTTGAATATGTACTTGGATTTTCTGAGGGGACTACTTTGTATATAATTGCTCCATTGGGCGTTAAGGAGGGTGAAAGTTTGACAGAACGTTTGCTTGAATTGAAGAATTTTGGATTTACCAGACTTTTTGAAGAGGGAGAAGTTATTAGAATTGAAAACATTCTTACAGGTAAATCTACTGTTTCCCAGAAAACATATCTACTTGTTGACAGAGTAATAGTGGAAAATAGTGAAGAGTTCAAGGGCACATTGATGGATTCTTTGCAGGTAGCAATGGGAGTGAATGCTTCAGCCTCTGGTCAGAGGGGAGCAGTTTTGATTTCGACAGGGAAAACAGGAGAGAAACCTAGAGAATTTTCAACATTATATGAAGCTGACGGTATAAGCTTTGAGGAACCCACTGAATTACTTTTTAGTTTTAACAACCCGTTGGGAGCTTGTCCATTTTGTTCCGGTCTTGGAAGAGTTCCTGGAATTGATGAATCGCTGGTTATTCCGGATAAGACACTTTCTGTTTATCAGGGTGCTGTTGCATGTTGGAAAGGAGAAATGATGAGTCATTATTTAAACGAACTGATAAATAATGCATGGAAATTTGATTTCCCAATTCATAAACCTTACTTGGAACTTTCTGAAGAACAAAAAGCATTACTGTGGAATGGCAATGAATATTTTACCGGTATAAACGATTTTTTCAAAATTGTGGATGCAAATTCTTACAAAATCCAGTATCGTTATATGAAATCAAAATATACAGGCTGGAGTGTATGTCCTGAGTGCCATGGAAAGAGACTGAGAAAGGAAGCATTATATGTTAAAATTGGTGGGAAAAGTATTAATGAACTGCTTGAAATGAGCATAGACAATCTCTATAATTTTGTGCAAAACTTAACATTTGACAATTACGAATTATCTGTAATTTCTCGTGTTCTCAAGGAAATTAAGAGCCGTCTTGAATGTTTATTATCTGTTGGTTTATCTTATTTGACACTTAACAGGGCATCAAGAACATTAAGCGGCGGTGAAAGTCAAAGAATAAATCTTGTCAGTTCTATAGGAAGCAGCTTAGTGGGCTCATTATACATTCTTGATGAACCTAGTATCGGACTTCATCCAAGAGATACAGATAAATTGATAGAGGTACTTAAACAGTTAAGAGATACCGGCAATACGGTGATTGTGGTAGAACATGATGAGGAGATAATTAGAAGTGCCGATCACCTTATTGATTTTGGTCCATTTGCAGGTATAAATGGAGGAGAGATAGTTTATCAAGGATTACCTGTTAAAAAGATCTCTTTGGAGGAGTGTGGAAAGAGTAAAACTCTTGCTTATTTGTCAGGATTTGAAAAGATAGATACGCCTTTAAAACGTAGAGAATGGCGTCATTATATTGAGGTTAAAGGTGCAATGGAGCATAATCTAAAAAACATAAACGTAAAATTTCCATTAAAAGCTTTAACCGCTGTTACTGGTGTGAGTGGATCGGGTAAATCGACACTTGTGAGCGAGATTCTTTACCCTGCTTTACGGCGCAAACTTGGTCAAAATGGAGATAAACCAGGTGCATTTAAGGAAATTACGGGTGACCTTAGTAGCATAAAAAGAATAGAATACATAGATCAAAGTCCAGTAGGAAAATC
>JAHDRO010000074.1 GCA_018433265.1 Bacteroidales bacterium | reverse complement strand
CATTATTCTTTTAAACTAAATTTTGACTGCAATATGAACAATAATGATCACATCTTCGATAATTACAGTCACACGAATATTAGAAAGACAATTTTCTAATTTTTAGTATTCTTGAGGGATTTCCAACTACGACTGCATTTTCAGGAATATCTTTTGTAACAACAGTGCCAGCTCCTATAACAGCACCTTTACCAATACTTATACCTGGCAGTATAATAGCTCCAGATCCTATCCATACATCATCGTTTATAATTACTGGCTTCTTAATTATTGGTGAAAAACGCATACTAGCACTATTATAATCATGTGTTAAACTTGTAATTGACACATGAGATGCAATCATTACATTATTCCCTATAACCACTCCTCCTCCACCCCAAATATGAACAAATGAGTTTATACAACAATTATTCCCAATTGAGATGTCTGATTTACCATGCATTTTAACGGGAAACCAAAAGTAATTATTTTGTCCAATTTTCTTAAACTCCATTCCATAAAAAAATAAATGCATTTTATTGATAAATATCCTAAACCTATATATTATGGAAATTACAATTTTTGGTATCATCTTTTTCTCTTTAATTTTCTACCTATTTTTAATATAGTATTCAGAAAATACTTAGGTGCTATTGTAATTAAATGAAAAAATAACCAATAACTGAATAAATCTGAGTATTGTTCTTTAATCCATTCATTAACTCTATTGATTGGAGATAGTTCATATTTAGTAAAATTTAATTCATTCTCTGCTTTATATAAAAAGTAAATTGGACGAATAAAATTTAATAAATAGGAAATACGAAATTTCCTCACTATTAGAGTTGGTATGTCAATTTCTTTCATATAATCAATAACATCCTTCATCCCATTAATGAAAGTGTCAAAATAATTATAACCTTCTGGCTTATCATTCGCTCCCTTAAAACAATTTCCTGTGATTATATATGCTGTATTACTGTATTTAAATGAGTTAAGCAGAAAAATAAAACCTATAAATGGGCTATTAAAGAATTTATTAAATAAATAAGCGTCATTCTGTTTATTGTTTAGAAAAACTATTGCACTTACAAAACCGAGTCTATAGTTTTCCTCATCAACTAATTTAAGCGTATTTGTTTCATAACATTCAAAAAAATCCGATTCCGGATTAGATTTTAAGTAAATACATGCGCATTCTTTTGAATTTATTAATTTTGAGATAATTTCTCTTATTAAATTATCTTTTACAAAATCGTCATCTGAAAGTACCCAAAGAAATTTACCTTTAGATAATTCTCTACATTTAGTAAAATTTCCATAAAAATGAATGTTTTCTTTATTTCTATTAT
>JAHDRO010000123.1 GCA_018433265.1 Bacteroidales bacterium | reverse complement strand
CTTTCTGGCAGTCCATATTCAGTCAGAGACTCTCAATCACCTCAAATTGATCTGTCTGCCATCAGAGGTAAAGTACCTGTTCTGGCTATTTGTTATGGTGCTCAATATATTGCACAAAAATTAGGTGGAGAAGTTGAGAGTTCTCATTCAAGAGAATATGGAAGAGCTATTTTATCTATTAATGATCCCCTGTCTCCACTATTCAGAGAAATACCAAATAACAAACAGGTATGGATGTCCCATGGCGATACTATAAAAAAACTACCTGCAAATGCCGTTGCAATTGCCTCAACAGACAATATTGACAATGCTGCTTTTAAAATTATCGGAGAAGAAACATACTGTGTACAGTTTCATCCTGAAGTTTATCACACAGAGATTGGCCCAGCTATTCTTGGGAATTTTGTAAAATTCATTTGCGGATGTAAGGGAGACTGGACTCCGGAATCTTTTATTGAAAGCACTGTTTCAGAGATTAAACAGAAAGTCGGGAACGATCATGTCATTCTCGGACTTTCTGGAGGAGTAGATTCAACTGTTGCTGCAGTACTGATGCATAAAGCAATTGGTGATAACCTTCATTGTATTTTTGTTAATAACGGATTATTAAGAAAAAACGAATTTTCCGACGTCCTCTATTCATACAGAGATATGGGCCTTAATGTAACAGGCGTCGATGCTTCTGAAAAATTTATTTATGCACTCAAAGGTGTTGTCGATCCTGAGGAAAAGCGCAAGGCCATCGGTAATGCCTTTATTGAAGTATTTGATGAAGAAGCAAGCAAGATTAAAAATGCAAAATGGCTGGCTCAAGGGACGATTTATCCTGATGTTATTGAATCTACTTCGGTCAATGGTCCAAGTTCAACCATCAAATCTCATCACAATGTTGGAGGATTGCCAAAATACATGAATCTCAAAATCATTGAACCCCTTCGCTCTCTGTTTAAGGATGAAGTACGTAAGGTTGGGATGAAATTGGGAGTAAAAGAAGATTTTATTTTACGACATCCTTTCCCCGGTCCGGGACTTGGCATAAGAGTATTGGGAGAGGTTACTAAAGACAAATTGGAAATTCTAAGAGAAGCAGATTTTTATTTCATCGATGCTCTTAAAAAAGAGAGTCTTTACAATCATGTCTGGCAAGCAGCCACAATCCTTTTGCCAATCAAAAGCGTAGGAGTAATGGGTGACGAAAGAACATATGAATACACTATCGTACTCCGAGCCGTCACTTCGACAGATGGAATGACAGCAGATTGGGTTCATCTTCCATACCAATTTCTTGCAAACGTTTCAAATGACATTATTAATAAGGTTAAGGGTGTCAATAGAGTAGTTTACGATATCTCTTCCAAACCACCCGCAACAATCGAGTGGGAATAATAATATTAAACTAACGGCGTGGATGACACCTTAGAATTCCTTCTCTCCACTTCTCGCTGTCAACATGAGTATATATTTCAGTAGTTAATATACTTTCATGCCCGAGCATTTGTTGAACTACCCTCAGATCTGCACCGTTTTCAACCAGATGAGTAGCAAAAGAGTGCCGAAAAGTATGAGGCGAAATTTCCTTTGAAATACCTGCTATCTTTGCCTGATTTTTTACTATCATAAAAATCATCTGACGAGACATCTTGCCTCCCCGTCTGTTTAAAAACACTACATCCTCGCAATTGCGATTTATTGGCAATCTTCTTCTTATTTGAAGATATAAATTAAGAGCCTCAGCAGCAGGTTCTCCCAGCGGAACCAATCTTTCCTTGCTCCCCTTCCCCATTACTCTTATAAACCGTTCTTCAAGATAGAGATTGGATATTTTGAGATTGACAGCTTCGCTAACCCTTAGTCCACAAGAATATAACACTTCGAGAATGGTTTTATTCCTCTCACCTTCATAAGTGCTCCGGTCAACTGAGTTAATAATTGATTCTACCTCCCTGACAGACAGAACTACGGGAAGATTACGTAATATTTTAGGTGTATCCAACCTTTCAGTCGGATTGTTAGTACATTCTCCCGCATCTTCCAGGAAACCATAAAAAGATTTTAACGAGCTTATCAATCGAGCCTGAGAACGCTTTGAGATACCTTCATTCATCCTTGCGCCGATATATTTATCAAGATCCTCTATCGATACCTCATTCAATGTCTTGATTTTATATCCATCACTATCCTTTCCCATAAAAGAATTCAGACTCGTAATATCAGAACAGTACGCACTAATGGTATTTTCTGAAAGTGACAACTCCATTCTCAAATAGGTGGCAAAATCTGCAATATAAGGGTTCTGATATCTCTCCTTCAAAATTCTGTATACATTTGTATAACAAAATTAGAACAAATTATGTATAAAAAGAAAACTAAAATAATCTGCACAATATCAGATAAAAGATGTGATGCCGGTTTTATTCGTTCTCTCTATGAGGCAGGCATGAATGTCGTAAGAATAAACTCCGCACATACCACTCTTGAGTCTTCTATGGAAATTGTCAATAATGTAAGAAAAGTTTCTGACAGGATAGCAATTCTCATAGACACTAAGGGACCAGAAATCAGAATCACAGCGATGGATAACCTCGATGGCTTTAAAGTTGAAAAGGGTGATACCATAACCTTTGCAGATGGAGTCGACAATGTCTCGTCAAAAGAACTTCTTTATACCAACTACTCCAATTTTGTAAGTGAAGTTCCCATTGGTGTAAAGATACTGATCGACGATGGAGAAATAAGTTTGACCACCGTAGGCAAAAGTATCGACAGATTAATATGCAAAGCAGATAATCACGGGATCATAAAGGGCAAAAAGAGTATTAATGTACCTAATGTCAAGATAATGCTCCCGTCCGTCTCGGAAAAGGATAAAAACTTTATAATTTGGGCTGCTGACAATAATCTCGATTTCGTAGCACACTCATTTGTTAGAAACAAAAGTGACCTTATGGCTGTCCAAAAAATAATCGATGACAAAAATAGTCATCTTAAAATTATAGCAAAAATCGAAAACCAGGAGGGTGTCAACAATATAGATGAGATTCTTTCACATTGCTATGGGATAATGGTTGCACGTGGAGATTTGGGAGTTGAGATTGAATATCAGAAGATTCCTATCATCCAAAATAACATAATTGATAAG
>JAHDRO010000058.1 GCA_018433265.1 Bacteroidales bacterium | reverse complement strand
CCCTGTTATAATGACGATGGTTCCTATTTTATGTATCTAACCCAGCAAAAATCTCAAACATCTATTTCAAGTGCACCTGAGGAGGAGTTAAGGTATAATATTCTGAACGAGCTTAATCTTACCGGCGCAAAAAGTAATATATCAAATATTACTGCGCAACTGAACCTGCAGTACAATATCTTTCCTTTTTTGCGCTATAAATTGTTAGGTGGGTTTGACCAGACGAGAACCAACAAAGTTACATGGGCAGAAGAGGAGTCAAACTATGTTTCAATGAAAAGAGGTTGGAATGTGGGTACTTTGGTACAGGGGACCGATGACTTTGACGCATCATCTATCCCATGGGGTGGAATATTGACAGACAGCGATCAAAGGAAAGAATCATATTCTTTGAGAAATACGCTTGAATTCAGCAAAATGTTTAATAATGTCCATTTGGTAAACGTAATGGCGGCATCAGAAATCAGAAGCGTAAAATATAGTGGATTTTCAGGAACATATTATGGATGGCAACCGGATAGAGGAGAAACTATATCACCGGCGCTAACTACCGGATATTATGGAATATTAAATTCTCTTAATCCCACCATTACGGATAATGTTGTAAATACTGTATCATGGATTGGCAGCGCTACATATTCGTATAAAGACAAAATAACCCTGAATGGCAATATCCGTGCAGATGGTTCAAATAATTTTGGAGATAATCCCAATTACAGATTTTTGCCTATCTGGTCATTAGCAGGAAAATATACTGCTAGTAATGAAAATTTCCTGAGAGATAGTAAGATTGTCGATTATCTGGCGTTCAGAGCATCATATGGAGTTCAGGGAAACATAGACAAAGCGACTTCTCCTGACTTGATTATTCAGATTGGCTCAAAAAACTCACTTACAGGACTCTATGAGTCATATTTCAAATATCTTGCAAATCCGGACCTGAGATGGGAAAAAACAACTGCGTATAATTTTGGAATTGATTTTTCATTTTTCAAACCGAGGGGAGTACGTACACAAAGTATAATATCAGGAACAGTTGATCTGTATTACAAATATGGCAATAAAATAATTGTCAGTAAACAAGTGTCTCAATGCATTGGATTAGATCAAGTAAAAATTAATGGGGGAAAAATTAGAAACTCAGGAATAGAGGGGAGCATTAATGTTGTTTTATATCAAAACAAGGATTTCTTCTCTTCGGTTCGTTTTATTTCTTCATT
>JAHDRO010000339.1 GCA_018433265.1 Bacteroidales bacterium | reverse complement strand
ATTTTTTTTGAAGCGAACAAACGATAGAATGTTCTTTCCTTATTTGTTTTAATAAGGTGATGATATCTTCTGAGCCTGTCCCCTTTGTTTGGACAGAAAGTAGTCGTTCTTAAGGTGTAAAAAGCTTTTAGACCGCCAGCTTTTTTTGCTGACAGTGATATTAAACCACCTCCTTTTTCTCCTGTCAAATTTTTCCTCCGAAATAAACTGCTGCAGGAGTTTTTTTGTTAAGTGAGCTGTGAAACCGTTCCTCATTGTAGAACCCGAAATACTCATTTAAAAGCTCTTTTGCCTCTCTGATAGACTCGTAGTCATGCAGATACACTTCCTCGTATTTTACGGTACGCCAGAGCCGTTCTATGAAGATATTATCATATACCCTGCCTCTTCCATCCATACTGATGCGAACCCCTGCAGTTTCCAGCATTCCTGTAAAATCCCTGCTGGTAAATTGTGATGCTTGGTCTGAATTCAAGATGTCCGGCTTATGCTTGGCAAGGGCGGCACCCATAGCCGCAAGACAGAAACCAACGTCCATCGTATTTGAAAGTTCCCAGCTTATAACATACCTGCTGTACCAGTCCATAATTGCCACCAGATACAGCCAGCCCGGATGCATTCTGATATAAGTTATGTCCGTTGCCCATACCTGATTGGGATATTCAATTTTCATCTCGCGCAGGAGATACGGAAATATCTTGTGCTCCTTGTTCGTGATAGAAGTCTTTCTCTTGGGATAAATCGCCTGTATACCCATTTTCTGCATGAGCAGTCTAACTCGCTTTGGGTTGACATGATGTCCTTGCGAATTCAACCAGTTGGTCATCTGTCCTCTGCCGTAAAATGGATGCCGGGTATATTCTTCATCTATAAGTCGCATAAGCAGTTCATTATACGAGGAATCCCTCTGTGACTGGTAGTAATAGCTTGACCGAGACAAATTTAATAGGTCACATTGTCTTATTAGTGGAATGCACAGATTTACTTTATCAATGAGCGATCGTTTTTCTTTTACTCCAGCAACTGAGATTTTTTTTTAAGCCAGTCCAGCTCAACCTTTAACTGCCCTATCTGTTGGTACAACTCTGCTTGCAGTTCATCTGATGCTTTATCAGTTTTTTTCTGCTTCCCATTGAATAATTCAGGCAGACGATCCAGTGCCTCTTTTCTCCATTGCCTAATCTGGTGGGGATGGATACCATATTTACTGCCTATCTCAGCAATAGTTTTCTCTCCCTTTATTGCTTCCAGAGCTACCCTTGCTTTAAATGCTGCGCTATGTCTTCTTCTCATTTTGTCCCCTCTTATTATGGATATGATTCTTTATTATTATACACCTAAGAGCTCTGTCCAGTTTTTGGGGACAACTTCATTCTTTTTTATCGATGGGAACGAATAAGATACCATGATGATAACCGCCTACTTTGCTTTCGTCATGCCAAACTTCATATTTTCTATATTCCATATTAAAATATATCACACTTTTGGGAGAGTTTGGGGTAGCGACGAGCATACCAAGTTTCTACCTCCCGGATATCTTCAACATTTAAGCCATACATTTCATAGACCAATTTGTCTATCTCTTTTTGCTCATTACTCATATAATCATAGCGGGGATTTTGTTTCTGTTTTTCAATTATTTGAGAAACTAAATTGATTATTTTTTCATTTTCATAAATACAACAAGGGATTTCCTTAATTGCATCAACTTGCATATCTACGCAATCATAAATAAACAATTTAGATATAAACTTTATTATTTTT
>JAHDRO010000036.1 GCA_018433265.1 Bacteroidales bacterium | reverse complement strand
GGTGGTTGCCAGAATCCCCCTAACAGATGCTCAGCCGAATGGCGCAAACCCAAATCTTGTACAAAACCCTGGATATTAAAAAAAAACTATATGAAACATATAAAAATATTTATATTCGTATGCTTGGCAGTAGTTACGTCAAGCTCATGTGAAGAAGAGGATTTTTCATACAAAGGTCCTGATTATGTTGAATTTGTACCTACAAGAGGTTCGGGAACCATGCAATATTTCAATGCGAGATACTATTTCCATAATTATAACATTGCGCCTGTTATAGGGCTTAATAAATTTTATGTCCAACTTATAGGACCTCACAGAGATGTTGATATTGAAGTAAATTATGTGATAAGGCAGTTTGTCTATTTTGATATAGCAAGAAATGTTATTACAGGCAAACAACCTGAAGGCGTAGAAAATATTGCATGGTACAAGATCTCTTCGACAGCTGTTGCCGGAATACAATATAATGCGGCAGAAAGGGGCACTTTTATTATTCCTTCCGGGTCAAGTATTGGTAGTTTTGAAATTGAGGTGCTTACAAACAATGACAATACCAATACTAAAACAAGCAAAATGGTTTTTATTGAATTGGTAGACAATGAATCGGTTAAAGCAAATGTCCCTACTAGTATTTTAATGTTATGTTTTGGAAAAAGAAACACATCTAACCCCACAATATTTTAAACCTGGACTATTTTGAAAAACAATATTTTTATTAACAGCACTTATGTTTAATTTAATTCCTTGGGAGCACAGCCTTCCAAGGAATTAAATTTTTTATCTCCGAGAATATCAGAACTTTTAACCAGGACATACCAAAACCCAAAGATTAGCTGGGGTTCGAAATTGGAGATATGCATGTAAATAGGGCACTTTCAAAAAAGTCTACTATGATTAAGCTTATTGCCTGCATTCGCGTCCCACTCATAACGAGGATTTTAGCGGCATGACACTCATGTCAAGATAGAGCTGCCACTGCTTTGCGGTTACCTCGGAAACTCTCATTTTCCCGACCTTGATTCTCGTAGCATTCTATGGAATACAATTTATCAAACACCTATTGAATAGTATAGGTGCCAAAGAGTCTTTTCTCCTGCATTTTTTTTGATATAGGAGATATATATCAGGACTATGAATTGGACGAAGAGCTTGCCATCAAGGTTTTTTTCGGAAGAGATCAGCATATGCCGCATGCTCAGTCTTTCCTTCAGGTTGCCGAACTCTTTCTCGACGAAATCTTTATTCCTGTACGTTTCCAGCGCCTGTATGGCATCCATCTTCTCGTTGCCCAATAATGCGAAGTATCCTAAATAACGCTTGTTTCTATTGACGGCATCCTGTATTATCGATTCCTGAGCACTGCGTTTGGGGGTATCCTTACAAAGGAAGTATTTCTGGTAGCGGGTTTCATTGTCCACCGCTCGTCTGTCTTCCAGCAGCTCCCTTTGCAGTTCCATTATATGCCTGACAAATGAGAGTTCTTCCTCTGCCGCCTGTTCTATGTTGTAATATAAGTGCAGATAACAACGTCTCCTGTCTGTCAGCACATCTTTCTTGTAAGGCCGCTTGTAAACGGAATCAAAGAATGCAGTGATTTCGGCATTCAGGAGTGCAGTTTTTTTGGCAACAAATTGTATTATCCTGATTTTGGTTGACTGTTTTTATCTTTTTCCCTGGATAAAGTTGACTCCGTTTTTCACTTATTCCTGATTATCGTTTGCATTTACTTGTTATCCCTGAGAACGGTTTACTTTTTTGCCTTATCGCTGCAATTGGTTGACTTTGGTGCAAATCATCCGGATGAACTTGAACCGATATCCAAAGGTAAACTATTTTCAGTGTGATTCATCACCAACTTTTTTTTTTTATTGTATGCTCCCTATAACTTTTCCATTTCAGCTCCCTTTCCCCGGTCGACTTTGAGGCTTCTGCTGGCGTCCTCATACCGACACTCATGTGAGGCCTTTCATGGTTGTAAAAATCAACGGTCCTCTTTATGGCCTCTTCTGCTTCATCGATGCTGTGAAACTCGCATGCCCGAAGGATTTCGTTCTTGATGGTTCCGTGAATCCGCTCTGCCTGTGGATTCTCCTTGGGGTCTCCTGATTCCGTCATGCTTATTCTGATTCCTCTGCTGGTCAAAATGCCGATGTATTTACTGCTTGCGTACTGAACTCCTCTGTCAGAATGATGGATCAGATGATTGGCTCCCTCATGCTGATCCTCCAGATTCTGTAACGCCATTTCAAGGGCAAAGATCGAGTTCCTGGTGTCCAGGCTGTCCTCTACATTGTATTCCTTGATCTCCTCCGTATAGGCATCCATAATGACTGTCAGGTAACAAAAGCAGTACCCTCCTTCACTCCGGTAAATCGCAATGTATGTGATGTCTCTTACCCATAATTGATCGGGGCCTGTGGGAATAAAATCCCTGATAAGGTTCGCATAAGTCGCAAGACCGTGTGTGGAGTCCGTTGTCCTGGGTTTGCAGGCTTTGCTTCGCAACTTTAACCCGTTCCTGCGGTACACCTCCAGGAACCTGTCCCTGCCTAGGGCCTCTTCCCCGGTAAACTTGCGTTGGTGCATGTACCAGAGCTTCAACCCTCCGATGCCATGATCCTTCGTGCGGATTTCTTTGATAACCCCTCCTGGATCTTGCATGCAGGTTGATCACTGTTTGGCGCCAGCTTTTTTTCTGATCGGTATGTTGAACCTGGCTTCTGCAACATCGATCATTGCGTCAAAAGCATTTGCACGCAGTTGCTCTTGCTTTAGAGCCTTCCTCAGTCTTGACACTTCTGCCTTAAGGGACGCGACATCATCCGCAACGCCTGCGATATTAGGCTCCAAGGGCGCAGGGCTTTTCTTCCTGGATACTTTCTTTTCCATGGTGATCCCGTTTTCTTTTGCAAAGGCATCACACCATCTCGCTAATGTGGTCACTGCCACAGGAATTAACTTGCTGATTCGACGATACCCAAGCCCTTCTTCAAAATACATCCTGGCCGCTTTCTCATAGTACTTGCGATGCTTTTCGTAATAGCTGTTGTTGTTTACTTTTCCCATCATTAACTCTTTTTATGAGTCAACTTTTTTCAGGTTAAGACAATGTATTTGCAAAAAAATATAATATACTAAAAGTAGGTTACTTAGTATTCAGGCAATCCCAAAAGCTCCTCATTGTTGTGAAAATAATACAGAGGTTTGTTAACTTTTTGCATTTTAAGTTCATCTTGATAAAAACTGAATGCCGGTGGACGATAATGAATATATTGATTGGGAGCTTATAGAAAAAAGTCTCAATAGCAAAAGTAAATTAACTCAAGATGAAGATGCTCTACTGTCAAAATGGTTATCTGAATCTTCAAAACACAGAGATTTTTATACGAATGCTATCAAAGAAAACGAAATTGATGTTGTTGATGGATTAAATGAGAAGGAGCTAAATGATATCAAAACGGACTTTCTAAGAAGAATTGACAAAAAGTCTCGTAAATATGTATATAGAAAAATGTTGCTTTATGCCGCAGCAATTATTTTACCTGTACTTCTGTTGCTGTCCATTTGTTTATATGACAGAACGCCTGTCAAACAAAATATTGCTGCCGATTTTTCGCCTGGCATAAGCAAGGCTGTTTTGGTTTTGGAAGATGGAAAGCAAATAAATTTAGGTGACTCCAGTAGTTCTATCGATATTGGTTATGCAAGTATTCAAAGTAGCCATAACCAAGCTATTTATAGTCCCAAAAATCAAGAGACGGAGGTTGCTGTAGTAAATTGTCTGATAGTACCAAGAGGTGGAGAATACAGCATCGTATTGTCTGATGGAACTAAGGTATGGCTTAATTCAGAATCGTCTCTTGAATTTCCAGATAAATTTCTAGGTAGAACAAGGGAGGTGACTATCCGGGGTGAAGCATATTTTGATGTTGCTAAAATGGAGAACTCTGAGTTTTTCATTAAAACAGATGATTTTTTAGTTAAGGTTACAGGTACCACTTTCAATATAAATTCGTATAGTGACTGTAAATATTCGAACATCACAGTTGAATCTGGAACTGTGATAGTTTCTACTACTGACGGAAATCAAAATATAATCGGTGTCGGTCAGAGACTTATTGTTGATAAAGATACAAAATCGATTGATATTCAATATGTAGATCCATTTGTTGCTACTGCCTGGAAGGATGGAATATTCTATTTTGACAAAGAACCTCTTGAAAACATAATAAAAACGATATCCAGATGGTATAATGTTGATATAGAGATAAAATCTAATGAGTTGAGGCAATTGAGGTTTGTAGGGAAAATTACCAGATACGATAATGCAAGCAAAGTACTGGAAATGCTTAAAGATACAGAGTACTTGAATTATAAAATTGATGGCCAGAAAATAATTGTATATTAATTACCAATAAACCCTTGACTATGAGAATAAATTTTAAAAGAAAACTAGGCCTTATTCTGATTTTCTGTTTCGTTTTAACATCTGTGAAACTATTGGGGGAAGAACAGAATCTTATAACTATTAAAGCGGATAACGCCACTCTTGAATCAATTCTTAAAAAGATTGAGGTGGCCAGTAAGTATTCATTACTTTACAATTACGATGACGTGTCAAAATTTAAAGGCATAAGCATAAATGCTATAAACAAGACAGTATCAGAAGTTCTTGAGATTGTCCTTAAAAATACGGGACTTGGTTTCAGAATAAAAGAGAATACAATAATCATCAGTAAACCTGTTCCGGTCAAAAATGAACCTCAGAACAAAAAAGTGTCAGGCAAGATTCTTTCCAATAATGGAGAGCCGCTGGCAGGTGTGCATGTGTGGTTCAAAGGAACGGACAAAGGTGTAATCTCGGATTCTGAAGGATTTTATGAGTTAAGTATTCCTGATGATGAAGGTACAATTGTTGTCTCATTTATTGGTTTTACGACTAAAGAGGTGGCGATACGGAAAAGAGATACAATTGACATTGAACTGCTAGAGGCTGTAAATGAGTTAAATGAAGTTGTAGTTGAAACCGGATATCAAACCTTGTCAAAAAGAGAGCTCGCAAGTGCAATAACAAAAGTGGATATGGAAAAGATTGAACTGGTTTCAAAATCTTCGGTTGACCAGATGCTTGCAGGACAGATTCCCGGGATGATGGTACTACAGACATCAGGTGAACCAGGTGCTACTCCCACTATAAGAATCCGGGGGACCTCTTCAATTATTGGAACAAGGTCCCCTTTATGGGTTTTGGATGGAATAATACTGGAGGATCAGGTGAACTTAGATGTTAGTAGCCTTGACTCTCCTGATGCAGAATATCTTGTAGGAAATGCGATAGCAGGTGTTAATCCAAAAGATATTGAGTCAATCACAGTATTAAAAGATGCATCTGCAACGGCAATATATGGCTCCAGAGCTGCAAATGGGGTAATAGTAGTTACAACAAAAACGGGAAAAATAGGGAAACCGCAGGTCTCTTATTCTGGTGGAGTATCAGTCAGTGAAAGGATCGGTTACGGAGATCTTGATCTGATGAACGCAGGTGAAAGAGTGAAGTTATCACAGGATATAATAGCAGATAACATTGAGTATAGCAGAACTCCGATAAGCTTAGGGTATGAGGGACTGTTATTAGATTATTATAATCATAAATTATCTTATGAAGAGTTCTCTTCAGAAGTTAATAAAATGATAAATAGAAACACAGACTGGTATGACATACTTTTCAAAAACTCAATAACTAATAACCACTCTGTAAGCCTTAGTGGGGGATCTGATCAGACCACATATTATACCTCTCTTGGTTACTATAAAAACATTGGCACAGCAAAGGGAAGCGACCAGGAAAAGTATTCGGCACTTGCGAAAGTAAACTCCTGGGTTAGTAAAAAAATTTATGTCGGATTCCAGTTAAATGCTTCCAATACAAAAAGTAAGGGGTTTCATAGTTCCGTGAACCCCAATACATATG
>JAHDRO010000066.1 GCA_018433265.1 Bacteroidales bacterium | reverse complement strand
CCTTAATGGCATTTAGTGGAAATCTTAGAGTTTTAAGGACCCCGTTTTCAGAAAGCATGATTGAAATTGCGGGAATTTTTATAAATACTCAACGATTACTTACTTTTACTCTTGCAATTCTGGCTACAATAATACTTTATCTATATTTGACAAAAAGTTATTTTGGAAAAGCAATACGTGCTACAGCCCAAGATTCTCGTGCTGCGAAATTAGCGGGTATTAATGTTCCCTTTGTATATATGATTACCTATGGCATAGGTATTGCATTAGTTGGTTTAGCTGGGGCGTCCATAATCCCGCTATTTCCGGTTTACCCTACAATAGGATGGCATTTTGCAAATATTGCTTTCGTTGCAGTTGTACTCGGAGGATTGGGAAGTATTCCCGGTGCCATGGTAGGAGGAATAATAATTGGCTTAATTGAATCAATAGCAGGCTTTTATTTTGGCTCTGAATTTCAGCAAGCAGCTTATTTTATAGTGTTTATAATAATACTGATTATTCGGCCTACGGGCCTTTTCCGTAAATAATGGGAGGCCTGACGTATATGAAGATAAGCAGTAACAATAATAACAGTTTATTTAAATATAACAACATATTATCTCATAGTAACGTTTTTGAATTTGTGTTTATCATTGGCTTGATTGCTCTTCCGATGCTTATTTCGAATTCTTACTACCGAGATTGGTTTGTAATGGCATTTATTATGGCTGGAGCTTCGTGTGCCTGGAATATTATAGGCGGTTATGCAGGAATGCTTTCGATTGGGCATGCAGCATTTTTTGGAATAGGCGCATATACAAGCACGCTTCTTTATGTTCGTGTCGGTATTTCTCCGTGGCTTGGTCTGATTGCCGGAGCTTTACTATCAACGATTGCTGCGATCGTTATAGGACGTGCAACTCTTCGATTAAAAGGGACCTTTTTTTTTTTGTTTACAATCGCGTTTTGTGAAGTTTTACGCTTTACTGCAATAGGATGGAGAAGCCTGACTTTCGGCTCGATGGGTATTACGTTAGTTTTTAAGAAGAACTTTTTTAATATGATGTGGCAAGGGAAAACAGCATATGTACTTTTAACTTTTGGATATCTGGTTTTTGTCTATGTCTTTAATAAAATAATCGAAAAGAAAAAATTCGGCTATTATCTTGTAGCTATTAGAGAAGACCAAGATGCTGCATGTGCTTGTGGAATACCTGCAGCAAAAATAAAAACTATTGGATTAATGATTAGTGCTTTCCTGACTTCCATTGGCGGCTCAATCTATGCTCAATACGTAATGTATATTGAACCTGATGTTGTGTTTGATATTATGATTTCTGTGCAACTAATTCTTATAGGAATTCTTGGTGGGAAAGGAAAAGCATTTGGGCCAATAATGGGTGCTATTATCATCATTCCATTAAGTAGTTTTTTAAGAGGTTCCTTAGCTAATCTTAGCGGTTTGCACGGATTTGTCTATGGAGTGGCTTTAGTCCTTGTAATAATATTTATTCCTGAAGGTGTTTATGGACGCTTGTATAGATTCTTCAATAAGAATAAAAAAAATATAAAAAACCATGTCGAAGGGGTTATGTAATGATCGAAGTCGTTAATGTTACAAAGCGCTTCGGTGGTCTTGTTGCTGTTAATAAAATGAATATTGTTGTTGAAAAAAGCGAAATATTAGGATTGATTGGTCCTAATGGCGCAGGAAAAACAACTTTGTTCAATTGTATAGCTGGATATTTTAAGGTGGATGATGGTTTGATCAAGTTAGATAAAAAAAATATAACTAATCTTAGTTCTGAAGAAATATGTAAAAATGGAATTGCTCGTACTTTTCAAGCTGCTAAACCCTTTGGAGATTTGACTGTCCGTGAAAACATTATGGTTGGAGCTTTTAATCATACAAGAAAGACTAAACATGCAATTGAAGAGGCGGAATCTTGTATGGAGATCACTGGAATTTCCCATTTGGCAAATGATACTTCAAAAGATCTTACTCTCTGCGATAAGAAAAAAATGGAAATATGCAGGGCTCTTGCTACAAAACCAAAGTACATTTTGTTCGATGAAGTAATGGCAGGTTTAAATCCTACTGAAGTACAGGAAATAATAATTCTTCTACGAAAATTAAATTCTTCAGGTATAGGTCTAGTAATTATTGAGCATATAATGTCAGCGATTATGAGTATTTCTCATCGAATTATAGTGATGCAAGACGGTGCATTGCTGGCTGAAGGTGATCCTTCGTATATTGCATCACATCCTTCTGTAATAGAAGCGTATCTAGGGAAGGGGAAAGAATATGCTTGATATTATTAATGTTGATATTGGATATGGTGACGTCAAAGTCATTAAAGGGCTTTCGATGAGTATTAATCAAGGAAGTATTGTGGCATTATTAGGTGCTAATGCTGCAGGAAAGACTACTTTGATTTCTGCAATATCTGGTACTTTGCCTACAAAATCTGGAGAAATATACTTTAAAAAAAACCGTATTGATAACAAGCCAGCCTGGAAAATTGTAGAGCAAGGATTGGTAACAGTTCCAGAAGGAAGACACTTGTTTCCTAAGCTTACAGTAGAAGCAAATTTAGAACTAGGTGCTTATTCGAAAAGATCTAGAAATGAAAAAAATAAAACATTAGAACTCGTTTATATATATTTCCCTAAATTAAAAATCAGAAGAAAGCAACTCGCTGGTAGTTTAAGTGGTGGAGAAGCTCAGATGTGCGCGATAGGAAGAGGTTTAATGGGCCTTCCCGAGCTTCTTATCCTTGATGAACCTTCATTAGGTCCTTCACCAAGTATAGTTGATTTTGTGTTTGATACTATAAACGCCTTGAAAAAAAATGGTACAACAATTCTCCTTGTTGAGCAGAATGTTGTTCATTCTCTTGAAATCGCCGATTTTGCTTATGTTATTGAAAATGGCGGAGTTGCGCTTTCAGGAGAGGGGAAAGCTCTCTTAAACAATGATGGTGTACGGAAAGCTTATCTTGGTTTATAATTGCTATACTATATTACTTGGATAGTTATTATATGAAACGAATAAAATATCTTATTGTTAGAGAATGGTTACATACTCTTATTCGAGAAGATAAAATTTTAGTAGGTGAAAAACTGCCAACAGAGGAAGAACTAGCTCAAAAATTTAATGTTAATAGAATG
>JAHDRO010000205.1 GCA_018433265.1 Bacteroidales bacterium | reverse complement strand
CTACTCCAAAATTTCTGTCGTCAATATACATGTCTGCGATTAATTTCCTTGGTGAATCATCATTTGTACAATCATGATGATTACTGTTTACAGCATAGAATTCAAGACCTCTCGATTTGCAGTATTCGACAGCCTCTTCAAGAAGTTTTCCCTCTCTGACTGTCCAGAGAATGATATTATGTCTAAGTTCACTCTGAATCATTCTAAGTGTTTGGATGGCAAATGGGATTTCTTCGCCAATTTCCGGAAATTTATGTTTTACTATTGTACCGTCAAAATCAACTGCGATGAACATTTAATATTTTTTTGAAAACAAATATAACAAAAACCCCTTTAATTCGTTATATTTTATAAAAAAGGAAGTTTGTTAAAATTCATATATCAAGATAATAATTGCATTGGGGATTTGAAATATTACTGCTTTTGTTTTTTATAGATTGTTTTTGTACTTTTATTAAATAAAGACATTTTAATGGATTTTTCCATCATACTCGGTCTCGTTCAAAATCTGGCTATTTTGATCTCTTTCACACTTCTTTATGATTTGGTTTGGGGAAGATCGGAACATTTTAAAACCTGGTTTTATAAAGTTTTACTTGGAGTAGGCATAGGGATTATAGGGATAATTGTAATGTTGACTCCATGGGAAATGATGCCTGGTTTGGTATTTGATACAAGATCTGCACTTTTGGTCAACGCAGGTCTTTTTTTTGGTCCCGTCTCAACTATTGTTGCGGTTATAATTACTGCTACTTTCAGAATTATTCAGGGGGGAGAAGGAATGTGGATGGGTGTTCTGGTGATTGTATCATCTGCGTCTACAGGCTTGGTATGGAAAAAACTCTTTCCACAGTGGCGCAAGGGCAAATATATTTTACATTTATTATTTGTGAGTTACATAGCCCACATTTTTATGTTGTTGTGTACTCTTGCACTTCCTCGAGAACTGATTATACCTACACTGAAGAATATTTTGATTCCTACGATGACTTTATATCCTTTTGCTGCTGTTTTATTGGGTGTATTGCTGGTAAGGAGAATGAACTATTGGAAGATAAGAAATGAATTGATGCTCAGTGAAGAGAGAAACAGGAAGTTCATGAATGCCATTAGAGACGCTATGTTCATTAAGGATGAAAATTTTAAATATACTTTTTTCAACACTGCTTTTCAGAATCTGGTCAAATTGAAAAACAAAGAAATCATTGGGAATACTGACCGAGAAATTTTAGAACCCCGCATTGCTCAAATTTGTTCTTTTTCTGATATGAGAATTATTGAGCAGAATGATATGGTGGTGGAAGAGGATAATATTGATGGAAGAATATATAAGATTATTAAATTTCCTCTAAATTTTGGGAATGGACGGATAGGTGTAGGTGGTGTAATGAGAGATGTTACTGAAAACAGAAAAAAGAGCGCATTGCAATTGGCATTGCTCAATATTTCACGGACTTTTCTTGAAAATATATCTCTTCATGAGTTTCTTCGAAGATCTCATGAAGAGCTGAAAAATGTGATGCAAGTTGAAAATCAATTTATTGCAATTTATAACGAAGCGGAAGATAAATATTCTTTCCCTTATTTTGTCGACGAATTTGACAATTATGAAGGTGCCGATTTGATGTCTCTGAATAACACACTTACAGACTATGTGAGGACCTCTGCCAAAGGGCATCTGGTGAGACAGGAGGACATTGATGAAATTAACAAGGAATATGGATTGAGATTGCTTGGGACTGACACTCTAATATGGATGGGAGCGCCTTTGTTTGACCTCTCTCAAAAGAGTGTGATAGGAGTCGTGGCTGTTCAAAATTATCACAATAAGGATGCTTATAATGATGAGGATTTGGTGACTCTTGAGATTTTTGCTGCATATATTGGACTATATTACGACAAACTGACCAAGATTGAAGATTTGCGATTGGCAAAGGAGCAGGCAGAGGAAAGCAATAAACTCAAAAGCGCATTTCTTGCCAATGTCAGCCATGAAATACGTACCCCAATGACTAGTATTATCGGATTTACAGACATCTTGATGAATGAAGTTAAGGATGAGCGTCTTAAGGAGTATCTCTCTATTATCTGCAATAGTACATATAGGCTTCTTAATACAGTTAATGATTTGATGGATATTGCAAAACTGGAGGCAGGACAAGTTGATGTAAGGCCGGAAAAATTTAATTTAGGGGAAGTTATCGATACCGTTTATTCATTTTTTAGCAGTAGTTTCAATTCGGAGATTATGCTCAAAGTGGCTCCTTCAGCAGCAGTTGACATAGAGGTGTGTACCGATAAAGCCAAACTTACTCAGATTTTTATTAATCTTGTAAGTAATGCTCAGAAGTTTACTAAAGCCGGATATGTGGAATTTGGTTTCTTTTATGAAGGTAACTTGGTCGAAGATCCGGATCATATAATTTTCTTTGTTAAGGATACAGGTTGTGGTATTGAAAACAGTGAGCTTGACAGGATATTCGAAAGGTTTTATCAGGTTGAAAATTCTTTCTCAAGATCAGTTGAGGGTACTGGGTTGGGATTATCTATTGTGAAAGAATTTGTTTCAATGCTTGAAGGAAGAATTTGGGTGGAATCTGAAGTTGGCAAAGGGACTACTTTTTATTTCACAATCAAGTTGCAAAATCCTTATTGCTCCCATAACAACCTATAATCTTTTAGTCATTTTGCCTGTTTTACAGTTATTTCGTCTATAAATATAAACGTTTCACCAACTGCTTCCTGGTGCCATTGCGGGATTGTACCATAGTTCTTTGCAAAGACTTTGACATATCTTATATGCTTTGCATCTGTTTCAACTGGAAACTCTCTTATTGTCGGATTCATTTCTTTTTCATCTAAGCTGTTGTCTACTCTTCCTGCCAAAACGAAGTTAATGCCGTCTTGTGAAATATAATATTCAACATATCGTGGCATCCAAATCCAAGAGCGTGCATCTTGGAGAAATCCTCCGGAGATACTTTTTAAATCGGTAGGTTTACCAAGATCTATAATAGCCTCAAAATCTGTGTTCTGATAGCCTTGCCATCCTCCCATCCTAAAATTTCTTTCACCTCGCAATCCGTCAATTAGGCCTTCGTCTCCATTTGCTGTGTAAAGAGAGCTGTAAGGTGAATTGATTTTTATCTTCCATTCTGGATTGACTTTGTTGAGCAAAGTGGTAACAATAAAGCTTCTTTTTCCATCTCTGTTTTCTGCATATGAGCTTATGGAAGTCGTGTTATCAATTTTTACAGGAGAGGAAAAGAGACTGAAGTCTTCGGTAGAATCTGTTTTAAAGTATATAGAACAACCTGTTTGTGCCTTAATATCAACAAAAGCAGAATCTTTGAAAATGAGACTGGGTGTTTCAAACCACGGATTAGTTACTATAGATTCTGCCTCTATCCTTGAAGAAGGTCTATCCTCTGGAGAGCAGCCAAATTCCGGATATGCCGTGTGGCTCATTTCAAAGAGAAGCTTTTTTCCAGACATAATGTCTTCATGCTTAATATATGATCTCAATTTATTCTGAGGTGAGGTAGTGAAAGCTGCAGATCTTACATATATGTTTTCATCG
>JAHDRO010000078.1 GCA_018433265.1 Bacteroidales bacterium | reverse complement strand
TCCGAAACTCCAATTTCCTAGCATTTCAAACATGGTGTGATGATAGCTGTCGTGGCCAACTTCCTCAAGATCATTGTGCTTGCCACTGACTCTTAGACATTTTTGAGAGTCAGCAACTCTTTTATATTTTGCTGGGGTATTACCTAGAAACCAGTCTTTGAATTGGTTCATACCTGCATTTGTGAACATGAGAGTTGGGTCATCTTTGACAATCATGGGAGCTGATGGTAGTATGGTGTGATCCTTGCTCGCAAAAAAGTTTAAAAATTTATCTCTGATTTCGTTTGATGTCATAATCACTATTAATAATATAATCTAAATGAACCACAAAAATAGGTTTTTATTTAATTTTTTTTAAATTTGCGCAAAATTAGCCCCATTTTCTTTATGCCATGCCAAAAAAACGTAGATATAAATTTAATCCAGAGACTTTAGCTTACGAGTTGCACAAGATTCCTATGCGCGTTAAGTTTTCAAAGGGTTTTCTCATGTTTTTGGCGAGTCTTCTTACAAGTACGGGTTGTTATATGCTCTATACAAAGTATTTTGGTTTTGAAACTCCCAAGATGATGATCTTGTTGAGTAAATCTGAGGAGCTTTCAAACAGGCTGGATCTCATGAATAAGCGCTTTCAAGAGGCAAACAATTCACTGATATCTTTACAAATGAGGGACAATAATATTTACAGGCCTGTTTTTGGTATGGAAGAGATACCTCAGGAAGTTAGAAATGCAGGTTTTGGAGGAGTTGACAGATATTCTTATCTCAAAAATTTTGACAATTCTGGTTTGCTTGAGAGAACTGCCGAAAATCTTGATATACTTTATAAGAAGGCTTTCGTGCAGTCAAAGTCTTTTGATGAGGTTATCGAACAGGCTAAAAATGCCGATAAACTGGCCTTAAGTGTGCCAGCTATACCTCCTGTTAATATTTCCAGTCACCGGATTCGTTTTTCAAGTGGTTTTGGTTACAGACCTGATCCTTTTACTGGCCAGTACAGAATGCATACAGGAGTAGATCTTTCAGGGCAGGTTGGAGAACCTATTTATTCTACCGGAAATGGCAAGGTAGTTGAGATTGGCTATGACTTTTTCGGTTATGGCAATTTTATTATTATTGATCATGGATTTGGATATAAGACAAGATATGCACATTTAAAGGCAAGTCTTGTAGTTATGGGTAAACAGGTAAGAAGGGGGGAGCAGATAGCGTTGATGGGCAACACAGGCAGATCAAAGGGACCTCATGTTCATTACGAAGTTATATATCAAGGGCGTCCCGTAAATCCTTTAAATTACTATAACAGAGATATTAAGCCAGAAGAGTTCCTTGCCATGGTGACTCCAAAAGGTTAGTTGGCAGGCTTGTTATGAGTAAGTATAGATTCAATAAGGAACAGCTAAAATTTGTTGAAGATAAATTGGGCGTCACTGGCAAGATTCGCGTAGTGGTGCGTTATCTCTTATTAACTGTTTTACTTGCAATTTTCTATTATATAATAATTGCCTTTTTTGTTAACACTCCCGCTGAAGAGAGACTTATAAAGGAAAATGAACTTAAGGCTCAGCAATATAGAGAAGCAGTCAAGAAAATGGAGGTTTTGGATAATGTTATTCAAAATCTTGAAAATAGAGACAGAGAGATTTATCAGAGTATATTCAAGTCAGAACCTCCAGAAATCTTTCCTGTTAATAATCGGTCTGTTCTTTATGCTCAGTTGGACTCATCTTCCGATGACCAGTTGGTGCTCATGATCGCCTCAAAGGTTAAACTTGTGGAGAGCATGCTGGTGGATCAAAATAAAAAGATAGAAGCAATCAGTGTCTTAATCAAGAATAATCCAGATGTTAAATCAATTCCGTCAATACTGCCCATAAAGGGAATTGAGATATCTCAGACAGGAGCAGGTATCGGTAAAAGAATACATCCATTTTTCAAAACGGCTGTTGACCATACTGGACTTGATCTCATTGCATCATTAGGTGCTCAAATACATGCTACTGCAGATGGAGTTGTTTCAGAGATTACAAAGACTGGAGACAAGGGGAGTGGAAATGTGCTCGTTATCTCTCACTCTAATGGATACGTTACCAAATATGCACATCTTGGAGATATTCTTGTACGAAAGGGGCAGCCTGTAAAGCAGGGTGCAATTATAGCAAGAGTAGGCAACAGCGGCCTTTCTTTTGCTCCACATTTGCATTATGAGGTTATTTTAAATGGTGAAGTCATGGATCCGGTTGACTACTTTTTTGCTGACTTATCTCCAGAACAGTACAGAGAGATGAAAATTATTGCCATGAGCAGTGGCCAGTCTCTCGATTAATAATTGAAAACATAATAATCATCATGCCGTACAAAGAATTTAAGGTCGATAAACTTTTTTACACCATAGGTGAAGTTGCCGAGATTCTTGGTGAAAACACTTCACTTGTAAGATTCTGGGCTCAAAAATTTCCTGAATATATAAAACCCGCAAGAAACAAAAAAGGCAACAGACTCTTTACTGCTGAGGATCTTTCCAATTTCAAGATCATTCATTATCTTGTGAAAGAGAGAGGCATGACCCTTGAGGGAGCTGCGAAAAGAATGAAAGACAATAAGACAGGCGTAGATAGACGCGTTGATGTGATAGCATCATTGAATAACATTAAAACTATTTTATTGGAAATAGCAGAATCGTTATGACAAAGGCAAGCCGGATAATAGAAATTCTTGAATCTTTGGCTCCTTTAGATATCCAGGAGGAGTGGGATAATTCAGGACTTTGTATCGGCAATGCGGAAAGGGAAGTCACTTCTTTACTGCTTGCTCTTGACTGTACAGAGGAGGTTTTGGACGAGGCTGTTAAATTGGGGGCAGAAATGATAGTTACTCATCACCCTTTGATTTTTAGAGGTATTAAGCAGATTACTCAAGCCACTTTTACTGAAAGAATAATTGGCAGGGCAATTAAAAATGACATTGTAATATATTCACTTCATACTAATTTAGATAAGGTAATTGCAGGAGTGAGTGGCGAGATGGCAAGTAAGCTTGGTTTGTCAAACCTGTCATTTCTTGATCCGTATCCTGGGGGTGATACAGGACTTGGAATTGTGGGTAATTTTATAGAACCCGTATCTTTTAATGAGCTAATTCTGAGAGTCAAAAGAGTATTCGGAACAGAATGTGTTAAATCTTCCAGACCTCTTGACAAGCTTGTGTCAAGAGTTGCACTTTGTGGTGGAAGCGGAGCATCATTAATAGAGGCTGCAAAAAAATCCGGGGCAGATGTTTTTATAACTGCCGATCTTTCATACCATCTTTTTTTTACAGAGCCCGGCTTTGCTTTGATGGATATCGGTCATTTTGAGAGTGAGTCTTGTGTACTTGAAGTGATAAAGAACGAACTTTTAAAAAAAATGGCTACATTTGCAATTCATATTGCATCGAGTAATATTAATCCCATATACTACTATTAAGAAATT
>JAHDRO010000107.1 GCA_018433265.1 Bacteroidales bacterium | reverse complement strand
CACATATAAAAAAGGTTCTTTCTATATTAACAATACAAACTACAAAAGAGCAGGGGACACAGTATATGTTAACTTGAGATCCAACAGTTTGTCTACAAGCGGAAGGTCTGCAACTGATACATATTACTATATTTTGTCTGATCAAGATGCTGTAGCTGGTACAGGTACATTCTATGCAAGGCCTGATTCTGATTCTGATATCATGACTTATGCTGAAATGTGTTTCATCAAGGCAGAGGCTTATCTTAGGAAGGACATGAAGGCACAGGCTCATACAGCATATCTCGCAGGTATCCAGGCACATTTTGACCGTATGCAGACAAAACTCCGTGAGTGGAAAGCAATGGGGGTTACCAATCCTGATCAGATGCCTATGAGTGATGCAGATATAGCAGCTTATATGGCAAGTGCTGCAGTTGTCCAAAATCCTGCAAATCTGACAATGGCCGAGATTATCAAACAAAAAATGATTGCTCTAGGCTTTGACTATCAGAATTGGAACGATATGAGGCGCTTTAACTATAGTGCTGGCAATATTGGCAACTTTGGTGTTGTATATGTTGATTATAAGAGACCTTATGAGTTCAAGGCGACAAATAAGATGACAGGAACAAGCCCTACAGATTTGACATACTGGTTCCGTCGCTTCAGTCAGAGTACTCATGAAAGTAACTACAACAAAGATCAGTTAATGGCTTCAAATCCTCTTGCAATGCAGGATGCTATATGGAGTGACCCTGTTTGGTGGGATATTCCTGAGTAATTTATTTGATTGTCTAAACAGATCAAGAGCTGTCCATCTACATACAGGACAGCTCTTTTTTTATTTTAGATTTCAAAGATTACTTTTTTAAGCATTGCTTTAAATCTTCAACAGTAACTTCATAACAGTCAAAAAGAGAATCTCAAGCAGGGCAGTTGTGTCTGTTTTACTTGTCAATATGAAAAAGTCATTAAAGCCTATTTTGTGGAGTTTTCCTATAAAGAATAGAGCTGTTTTTTTACTATCTGTGCCCACTCAAAATGTGAGTGACTTTTGTCGAAAGTTTGCCACGGGATTGGTTTTCCTATTTTTACCCTGATTGTTTTTCCTTTTTTGTTAAACAGTTCTCTTGGCAGGAGTGCAAGTTCAATATTTGTCTTTATTCTGAATATTTTCCTGAACATAAAGATGAATATGAATAAATTGGAATTTCTACCCTCGAAACAAATTGGTACAATGTCTCTTTTGCTTGAAATTGCTTTAGAAATGAAACTCTTTTGCCAGTCACAGTCCTCAACCTTTCGATGATATTTTCTGGAGACTTCTCCTGCAGGGAAATGAGAAATTGGATCATCTCCGTTGTAAACTTCTTCCAGTGCCTGAAGATATTCTCTTGATGAACTTTCAAAAACGTTTACAGCTGCAATCAATGGGCGGAGTTGAGGAATGTACATAAATGCCTCATTGGCAATTGCCTTGACAGTGCCATATTTATTTGTAATTATATATGTAAGAACAAGTCCGTCAACTATACCGAAAGGATGATTTGCTACAAAAAAACAACGACTATTTTCTGGCAAATTTTCAATCCCTGTAATTTCAACCTTAAGATCGAGCTCATCAATTACTTTGGGAAGAAAATCTTTACCTATACAATCCTTATACTTGTTCATGATACGATTCATCTCATCCTCTTTGATAATCCGGGCAATAATGTTGGTTATAAATCGAGGGAGTGATCTTAAAAATTTTGAATTGCTCTCTGAAAGTATTTTCCTTATGTCAATGTACTTAACTTCCTTCTCCATCTCCATGTCTATTGATTTTTGGTTGTTATTAGAAATTTTATGTCCAAAATTTTGGATAAAATAAAAATAATTTTCACTTTTGTTACAAATGTAAGAGCAATGACGCTTTCAAACAATAATTTCAACCTTAATAATGACAATTCCAATAAATTGTCAAGGGGAAGTTATTGATAGCATTTATGATATAATATTTTAGTGACCTCCCCTGAAACTCAGGGGAGGTTTTATTTTAAAAAATGGAGACATATGGATAAAACATTTATTCCGAAGGGCTATAAGTCGCCTCTTGATATTTGGCAGACTGAGTTAGCAATCAAATTTATTAAGGACACATTTCAGATTGAATTGTCTTCTGAACTTAAACTCAGAAGGATAACAGCTCCACTATTTTTACCAGCCGGTACTGGTCTCAATGACAATTTAAATGGAATTGAGACACCTGTAAGTTTTAAAACTGAGGGTGGGAAAGGAAATACGGCCGAAATAGTGCAGTCTCTTGCAAAATGGAAACGTTTTGCCTTATGGCGTCATAATTTTAAACCTGGAATAGGTGTATATACTGACATGAACGCAATCAGACCTTGCGAGATCACAGACAATATCCATTCACTCTATGTCGATCAGTGGGATTGGGAGAAGGTAATCAAGCCATCTGACAGAAATGTGAAGACCTTGTATAATTGTGTAAGACGCATATATTCAGCCATCAAACGTACTCAGTTTCTTTTGACAGAGAGATTCCCGCTGTTGGATCCATTCCTTCCTGATGATATATCATTCTTCCATGCCCAGGATTTACTTGAGATGTATCCCGACTTGGAGCCCAAAGAGAGGGAGAATGAAGCCGCAAAGAAATATGGAGCAATTTTTATTAGAGGAATTGGAGGTAAACTTTCTGATGGTACAATTCATGATGGACGTTCTCCTGATTATGACGACTGGTCTACTCCTACTGGAGACAAGTCTGAGATTGGCGGTGTAGCGCTTTCAGGTCTCAATGGAGATATTATTATATGGAATCCTGTGTTGCAGTCTGCATTGGAAATTTCTTCAATGGGCATCAGAGTTGACTCAATATCTCTTGAAAGACAGCTTATAGAGCGGGGAGAGGAAGAGAGAAGGTCACTCTATTTTCACAAGTTACTTTTTGATGGTAAACTACCAAGTACCATGGGAGGAGGAATAGGCCAATCAAGGCTTTGCATGCTATTGTTACAGAAATGTCATATTGGTGAGGTTCAATCTTCCATGTGGCCTGAAGAAACTTTGAAAACTTGTGCGGAAAGAGGAGTTTTCATTTTTTAATGAATGTTTTTATGAAATTTAAAGGAGCTATTTTTGATCTTGACGGAACTCTTGTGGATTCAATTGAAGATCTGGCAGATTCAATGAATACTGTATTAAAAGAAAAGAATTTTCCAGAACATGAAATTGACAAGTATAAATTGTTCGTTGGAAATGGCATAAAAACACTTGTCATAAAATCTCTTCCTGCGGGTAGTGATGAGGAGACTATATCAAAGTGTTATCTGTCAATGATGAATGTTTATGATAACAACTGTGTAATCAAAAGCAGACCATATGATGGAATCAGGGAGCTTTTGCAAAAATTTGCCGACAAAAAGATAAAACTTGCAGTACTTTCAAACAAAGCGGATAATCTTACAAAAAAGATTATTTACTCGCTTTTCCCTGAGGTTCCATTTGTAAAGGTAGTTGGTCTTGTGGATGAAAATCTTAAGAAGCCGAATCCTGAAAGTGCCCTTGCAATTTGTAGAGAAATGCACGCTTCCCCAGACGAAGTTCTTTTTTTAGGCGATACGGCTGTAGATATGCAAACTGCCAAAAAGGGCGGCTTTGTTGCAATCGGCGTTTTGTGGGGCTTTAGAGGCAAAGATGAGTTAATTGAGTCCGGCGCAGATATCATAGTAGAAAAGCCAGTAGAATTGTTGGATTTTTTGGATAGCAAAAGATAGCTAACAATCTAATTTTATTGTAAATTTGAAGATTCTCAAATGATATTATATGAAGGTAAACATAATAGGTGGAGGAATGTCCGGTCTGACATTAGGTTGTTACCTTCAGATGTATGGTTTTGAAACTGAGATTGTCGAAAAAAATTCTGTCCCCGGAGGGCTTTGTGCGAGTTGGAAGAGGGGAGAATATACATTTGATGGAAGTATTCGCTGGATACTTGGTTCCGGAAAAGGGAATGCTTTTTATAAGCTCTGGTCCGAATTAATTGACATGGATGAGCTTGATTTTATAACACATGAGACCTGTCTTGAAATAGAGCTGAATAACAACAGAAATAAATATGAAGAGAAGGTATTTAAACTCTATACCAATATTGATCGTCTTAAAGCCTATCTTCTCGATATAGCTCCTGAAGATGAAAAACAAATAAGGAAATTTATATTTCTTCTTCGCGTACTTCAACGGTACGAATTACCTCCAATGATCTGTGAAATCTCACAGTTACAGAGTATGAGACAAAAATCCAAGATGATCAGTTATCTTCCTCTTGGACATAGTTTTCTCAGATGGGGCAGAGTTACTAATTTTGAATTTGCCAGGAAGTTAAAAAATCCATTTCTCAAGGAAGCCATCGAATTGCTCTATGACGGAGAAGAGGTTAATCTTCTTGTTGTGGCAATGCCATTGGCTGCGTATGATACTAAGAGTGCTGGCTATCCTGTAGGGGGATCTGCAATGTTTGCTGATAGATTTAGGAAAAGATATGAAAGTTTGGGAGGTGTGATTCATTTTAACAGTCAAGTTGTTAGGATAGATGTTGACAATGGCAGAGCTGCTGCCATAGAACTTGCCGACGGAAGAAGGGTAGAATCGGATGTGACAGTTTCTGCTGCTGATTGGCATTTCACTGTTTTTGAGGCATTGGAAGGAAGATTTGTAGATAGTAAAATAAACAAACTTGCCAATTTGAAATCTTTTAAACTTTATCCTTCAGTTATAATGATATCTCTTGGGGTTGCAAGAAGTTTAAAAGAATATCCACATTTTTTTAGATTTCCACTACAAAATTGCTATAAGTCACCTGATGGAACAGTTTACAAAAGACTCGAAGTACATATTTTTAATTACGACCCCACTCTTGCTCCTGAAGGTAAATGTGTTGTTTCAATGAGTTTTTTTACTGAAAATGGCCAATTCTGGATAGAAAAACGAGAGAGTGAAAGGGAGCAATATTATGTTCTTAAGGAACAATTCGCATCAAACATGATTGACGAACTGGACAGAAAGTTGGGAGGTATTAAGGAGAATCTCGAGGTTGTAGATGTTGCAACCCCTGCTACTTACTTAAGATATACCGGCAATTGGATGGGAAGTGCCCAAGGCTGGTTTCCCAAAGAAAATCTGATAGCAAAATCTCCTGTGGAAATCCACCTTCCTGGACTTAAGGATTTCTTTTATAACAGCCAATGGCTGATACCGGGGGGAGGACTACCTACAATTCTCAAGGCATCACATGATCTGGCACAAAAAATGAGATTTGTGTTTTACAAGGAAAGGTTCAATAAGATCTAGAAGGATATTTTACAGGTAATTCCACTAGTTGTATATCTTAGATTTTCCGTAGCAAGCCCGGTAATAGGAATTTTTATATAAGGTTCTATCTGTAGATAAAGATGTGATGAGAGGGGTCTTTCAAATCCAAACATTAAATTTATTCTTCCCGCTATGTCAAATGCATTGAAAGGCTCTTCCCTTCTTTCGGATGTCGTGGATACATTGTTGAGCTTATAGGTTTTTTGAGCTCCAGTTGCTATCATTGTGACACTTTCGCTTAACTCCTGTTTGTAAGTTGTATGGGTGTACCGTTCCCCTAAATAGGCTAAAGAAGAGACTCCGGCAGAAAAATAAAAGCTCTCTCTGTTTTCGCCTGACATTTTGGATAGAAACCTCCAGGTAATGTTAACAGGAATGTCAAGATTGGTCAATTCGGCTGTAAGACGATTTGCCGGAATAGCTCCGCCCTCAATGGAATTGTTTGATTCAACTGTCTGATGCTCTATTTGTAAACCTGTGGTTAGTGATAATTTTGGAAGAAGCACTATCTCGAAGCTTACACCACCGGAAAGGTTGAAGGATGAGGCTGTAGATGTCGAATTTATTCCTGGAGAGAGGTTTAATCCAATCTGTACTTTTTTTCTCTTCTCCCGTATCTTTTGATTTTGAGAATTATGAGATTCTTTTGTTTCTTTATCTAAATGTTGTGTTTTATTTTCTTTGATAGTTTCCATATTATCTGCCACCATTTTGTCTGACTGCCATTGGAGAGAATCGTCGATATTGTTTGGAGAGTCATGTTTTACTGTTGAAACTTCAATCAAATTTTGACCGTTATCTATTTTAGAGCGATCTATTCTGTTTGCTGCAATTTCTTCTTTAGAAATGATTTTTTTAATAGTTATGTCTTCTTTAAATAAATCTGGAGTTCTTATTAAAAAGTTTTGTTTAATAATTGGTGTCTTTGTCTGTTTTTTATCATTCAGGACGATTGTGGTGTTATTATTGTTTTGAACAGTTGTTTGTCTAGATGTTAAGAATAATGATAGCCCAATAATCATACATGCTGCAGCTCCAGAAGAAACCTTGAGAAACAGTGCTCTTCTTCTCCTTCTTTGTTTAAGAACAAAATTCTCCCAAGCCCCCTCTACATAGCTTTCCTCATGTTCTAATGCGGTTTTTTTGATAATTTCCACTATTCCATTCTCTTCTGTCTCCATACTTTCTTTCTCCATATTATTTGTGACTTGTGTTGAAGTGGAGCTTGAAAATTTCCTGCAGTCTTTTTTTTGAACGCGAAAGATATACCCTTGAAGAACTTTCCGGAATTTTTAATTCTTTAGATATCTCTTCGTGACTATACCCTTCGATTTCATACAGGCAAAAAACTGTTCTGTGAAGCTGCGGTAGATATTTGAGCATGTTAATTATCTCTTTGAAAGTAATTGAACCAACTACATCTTGGTGCGAATCCTGAAGTGTCAGCTCTTGAACATCAACCATTACACCTCTTTTCAATTCTTTTCTATATTTATCAATTGCAGTATTTATCACTATCTTTCTCAACCATATTTTAAATGGCTTTGAAGTATCGTATCTTTTAATCTCATGGAAAACCTTTATAAAGCTATCATCGACAATCTCGATAGCATCATTCCTCTCTTTGGCATATAACAAGGCTACACTCATAGCATAACCGAAAAATTTCCTGTACAGCACCTCACGGGATTTTTCATTTTGACGAATGCAGCCTTGTATTATGACAGTTATATCTTGCTCTTCCTGTTTTACCACCAATTTGAACTTTACATGCCTGACAATTATAAGGATTTATTTTCAAATTCAGTTGGTATTTCTTAATCTTACTACATACTTAAGGATTGAGTAAGGTTCAACTTCGGATGTTATAACTCTATCGTACAGAAGCTCTTTTCTGACCTTTTGAGGAATAATACATAAACTTTCATTAAATCCAAGTTTTGCCGGCATAAGCAAGATTGCATAACCACCCTCTTTCATCAGTTTTATTCCCTGTTCGAGGCCCTGTACCGCCTGAAAATGGTCAAGGAAGAATGATACTCCTGTTGCGGATGTAATTATTGAATCGTTTAAATATTTCCTTGTAAAATCAATATCAACCCTTGAGCCGACAAAAGGTCTAAAACCTGTGCCAGGGATGCTGTCTATAAAAAACAGTCCTGAAGGCATTTTCTCGTATCGTCCAGGATACTTAAGATCAGCATACTTTTGTATTGAGTCTATTTGTCTTTCAAAAAGATCATTTTCAGTTTCTACATCCGTAACTTCTATATCAACTATAAAATTACTATTGACTTGGAAGTATGCACAGCTGTAGCTCCCGTAAGCAAGATAAGAAGGGACAAAAAACTGATATTTCTCGCCAACTTTCATCAAACTGATTCCATAGTCCACACCTTCTGGGACCATCGTGTTGCTTAAAAGACAAAACTGCAATGGCTTGTCACCATTTTCTTTACTGATGGATTGCAATACTGTTCCGTCAAAAAGTGAGATTGTATAATAAAAACTGACAACATTGCCTCTATTTAGTGATGTCCCGGTGTTATTTTCTGTCAACTTTCTGTAATATATACCACTATTATGTTTCTGTGCAACAATATTGTTGTCTGTAAGGTACTCGTTGATTTTCTGATCATCAATCCTCACCTGCTCTTCAAATTCTGAATCATCGTCGAGGCATGATGTTGCAACAAAGGAGAATGGAAGCAGCAATAGAACCGCAAGAGTTAATTTGGTAAAATACTTTTTCCTCATAATATTTCTAATTTTATTTGACCATACGTAAGCAAATATAAAAATGCTACATTTGTGAGGAACCACGTGTTAAAAATGCAGACCAAACCGGAGGAATTATTGGTTCTGGCCATCAAAGCTGGTGACAGAAAGATGTTTGAGATATTCTTTAATGCGGAGTATTCAAATGTCAAGTTTTTTGTTTGCCATTATGTTAAAGATTATAGTTCTGCGGAGGATATAACACAAGAGACTTTTCTCTCTATTTGGAAAAGTAGGGAGATGCTCGATGTCAATCTTAATTTACGGTCATATCTTTTTACCATAGCCAGAAATAAATCTTTAAATTATCTGAGAGATGTAGTTTCTAAAGTTTCAGACGAACTTGACAAAATTGAATTGCAAATTTCAATCAATTCTTTGTCGGGAGATTATATTATTTCAAGAATTGATGCACTGGACATGGAGCATTTGATTGAACAAACTTTTTCCATTCTTCCTGATAAGATAAGAGAGCCATTTATTTTAAGTCGCAAATTCGGGTATACATATGAGGAGATAGCACAAAAGCTCGGAGTCTCCGTAAAAGTTGTGGAGCATAACATATCTGCAGCACTTAAAATCTTCCGGAAACGTATGAAGAGATACATTGAATAAATAATATAATTGGGGGAAAAGGTTGTCAAGGTGTATTATTAAGGAGAAATTATGAATAAGGAGATTTTAAATAGGTATTTAAATGGTTCTGCAACCAAAGCAGAGAGGGAATCTGTGCTTAGATGGGCTGAAGCTTCACCGGCTAACAGAGAGGAACTCGAGAGGCTCAAGGCTCAGTGGGTCTTTGATCATCTCCCTTCTTCTGCTGCTCCTGAAGTTGCAATTATAAAAATGAGAAAAAGATTGGGAAGAAGCGGCAGTAATGCGAGATTAATTATGAGAATTGCTGCAGTGCTCTTTATACCTCTTGCCATTTTTGCTTTTTACCAACGACTGCAGTTGAATGATTTAAAAGAGAAATTATCTTTTTTAGATCGCAACATGACTTATCAAACAGGCAGGGATTCACTTATTTATACTGTTCATACAGGTGTCAAAGGGTTGGTTGACTTGCCAGATGGGAGCAAGGTGTGGCTTAACAGTGGCAGTTCAATAAAGTGTCCAGCAATGTTTGCAGATAATCAGAGGGATGTAGAATTGGATGGTGAAGGCTATTTTATAGTTAAGGGTGATCCTGAGTGGCCTATGTTCATAGGTACAAAGAGAAAAATTACAATAAAGGTTACAGGTACTGAATTTAACCTGACCTCTTATGCTAATGATACAGAGTTAAGACTTACTTTGGTTAAGGGCAATGTATCCATTCTGAATGAAAAGGACAATTCGGAAATTCTCGTCAAACCCATGGAGGAGATTGTAATACCGGACAGAATGGCTCCACCAAAATTCAGACAACAGGCCGATGTTCATCTTAACACAGCATGGAAAGAGGGATTCTTGCTTTTTGACAATACACCGATGGACGAAGTTATTAAGAGAATGGAGAGATGGTATGGAGTAAAATTTATAATAAGTGATTCATCTATCCTGAATAATAATTTCACAGGAGAGTTCAAGTCTGAGTCTCTCTCTCAAGTACTTGATTTTCTAAAAAAATCCTCATTAATTGGTTATAAAATTGAAGAGACTACAGTGACATTGTCCAGGTTGTAATTTTCAGGGGGGATTTTTATACTTGTGTGTATTATTTGGGAAACACTAACCTAAATATGTCACATGATTAATTTAATTAACATCAGTACTAGAAGGTTTATTGGCACAATTATTCTGTTTGCAGGTTTTCTTTTTGTCAGTCAAAATGCCGGTGCTCAGAATGTAACATTAAATCTCAAAAATGCTCCTTTAAAGTCAGTTTTAAAGGAGATTCAGAAACAAACGGGTTATACATTTGTCTATAACGACAATTTGATCCAGTCTCAGGACCCGGTAAACATTTCAGTCACAAATTCCAGTATTAAGGCCACTCTTGACGAACTGCTTCTAAAAATGAGGATAGACTATGAAATTGTTGGGAAACAAATTATTCTTTCCCCAAAGAAAAGTGCAGAAAAACCTGGGGATAAACTCAGAAATATTACGGGTAGAGTCTTGGATGATGAAGGCAAGCCTCTTGTAGGAGTAGCAGTATTTGTTCCGGGTACACCTTATGGTACTATTACGGATAATGACGGCACCTATAGTTTTGCAGTTGATAACAACCCCGATTTAACGGTACGTTTCAGCTTCATTGGCATGGAGACTAAAGATGTAAAACTTGGCAATCAGTCAAGGATAGATGTTTCACTTTCTCTTTCGAGCTACAGTATAGAAAATGTTGTTGTCACAGGTTATCAGACAATTTCGAAGGAGAGAGCTACAGGAGCTTTTTCAAAAGTGACAACAAAGGATTTTGAAGTCAAGAGGCTCAGCTCTTTCAGTAATCTTCTTGAAGGACAGGTGGCAGGTTACAACAAGGGATTGATTCGTGGTGTTACTACCATGAATGGTTCAAAGAATCCTCTTTATGTAATTGACGGATTCCCGGTTGAAAATGTCAAATATACATACTACGGTGCAATCAGTGAACAATTGCCTGACATTAATTTCGAAGACGTTGAGAGTATAACTGTTCTCAAAGACGCTGCCGCTACTTCTATTTATGGAGCCAGAGCAGCCAACGGAGTTATTGTTATAACTACCAAGAAAGCTGTAAGGGGTAAGACTGATATATCATTCTCGTCTAGTTTGACCTATACTCCCTACGAATTTTACACTGGCAATCTTGCAGACTCTCGAACTATGGTAGACATTGAGAAAGAGTGGGCAGCTCTCAATCCGAAACTTCAGAGTGCCACAGCGTCAGCTTATGCATCCAATTGTCTGGATAAGGCAATTTTTCCCACAAGTGGGATAAAGACTATTCTAAATTATTATGCTGGAAGAATACCTCAGGCAGAAATGAATGCTCAACTTGAGGCGCTTGCATCAAAGGGCTATAATTATATTGATCAAGTCAGCAAGTATGGCAAAAGGGACAAATTGCAGCAGCAGTATAACCTTAATGTCGGCAATGCCTCAGATAAAAACTCAGTATATGCCTCAATTACATACAGGAGTAACAGGCTTGAAGATATAAATTCAAAGGATGAATCAATAGGTATTAATCTTAAAAATTCACTAAACGTTACAAAATGGATGAGTGTGGATTTTGGTACTTATATCAATTATTCTGATGGAGTCACTCAAACTTTCAATTTCATGAGTCCGGGCTATACTGTTATGCCTTATGACGATCTTGTAAATGCAGACGGTACAAATTATACTAAAACTGCTGCTGAAAGATACAGTGTTGAAAATCTTAAAAAGATCACAGACTATAAGTTGTATAACATGGACATTACTCCTATGGATGAGATCTATTGGAACAATCAGAGAAGCCGAGATTTCACTAACCGCATATACACAAGGTTAAATATTAATATTCTCAAAGATTTAAAGAATTCCACCTCCTTTCAGTATGAGTATGGCAATTACAGGATTTCGCAACTGTTTGACAAAAGGTCATACAAGGTGCGTTCAGATGTAAATTCCTCTGTCACCTACAATGCAGGTGAGTTCAGGCTGCCATAT
>JAHDRO010000295.1 GCA_018433265.1 Bacteroidales bacterium | reverse complement strand
TCCAAAAGTCAGTGCACCTTTGTCGCATGAAGCCACACACTCTCCGCAAAGTGTACAATCGACATGTTTCACATTCTCTACTTTGTCTACGTCAATACTGTAAGGGCATTTTTTTGCACACAATCCACAATTATTGCAAGTTTCTGTGTTTCGGTGAACTTTGAGAAGTGGAAATACCTTTGACTCAAGATAAAAAGATTCCCATATATAACCTATAAGACATGTAGCAGCAAGGAGGTAAACCCATGATATTGAAAGACCGCTGATTCCCAGAATGGCATAAATACCTACAAGCACTACAAAAGTTATTGTAAATTTAAAAATGTTGCTTATAGCGCCAAGTGGGCAAATATATTTACACCAAAACATTTTGATAAAGAAGCTTCCCAAAACTAAAAGTGCGATTGCAGTAATTGTCATCCATAGAGTGATTTCACCTTTAAAGCCTGTCGCAATTGCATAGTAAGGATCAAGATTTTTACAAAATAATTCAGAGTTTGTAATGGTAAAATAGAAGAGGATGA
The DNA here is from genome assembly GCA_018433265.1 of Bacteroidales bacterium. The sequence continues at coordinate 3,327 of JAHDRO010000295.1, read as the reverse complement.
AGAGGAGAGCATATTTAACGAGTCTCAATACTCTGTCAAGTACTGAACCGTTTTTGATAACAATCTCTTTAATCTTCATTTTTGCGCGGAGTTTTCCAAGATACTCCGTAGCCCAGCCGAGAGGACAGAGATATCCACAAAAGAGCTTACTGAAAAGGACTACAGTAAGAGCCAGCACAATACCCATCATTATTTGGGCCATTGACATACTGCATGCTAATGACCCGGAGACTAAATATGTACTTAAGGATTCGAGACCGCCCATTGGGCAGTATGACTCAGGGTCAGCGGTTTGATTTCCGAAGACTTTAGTCAAAAAGACAATAATTGCAAGAAGGGTTCCCCATTGAAGTAAATGGCGAAGCCAATTTTTCTTGAATTTTTTCATGAACTGTGAGTTTTTTGGTTAATATAAATTTTACATGTAATAAATATACAAAACTAACTAAATTTGTATCAAAATTAACTAAATTTGTATATCAAATAACATATTTACATATTAGACTTATTTTAAGCAAAAAGTTAAAAACAAAAGTTCCTTTTGTAATTACTTTTGTGAAGAACTGATAGTTACGTAAATTTAATTAACCCAATCGATGAAAAAAAAATTATTACTAATCATTCTGTCATTGTGTGTACTACAGCAGTTTGCACAAGCTGACGAAGGGATGTGGCTAATTAATGCTGTGGATAAGCAGCTGGCCACTAAGATGAAAAACAAGGGGCTTAAACTTGCTCCTAATGAGATTTATAACGAAAATGGCGGTGCTCTTACAGATGCAATAGTTGCACTTGATGGTGGAAGTTGCACTGCAAGTATTATCTCACCCGAAGGTCTTCTTATTACTAATCATCACTGTGCTTATGGTGATATTCAAGCAATAAGCACACCTGAGAATAATTATCTTGAAAATGGATTCTGGGCCATGAGCCGTGATAAAGAGATACCTATAAAAGGGAAAACAGTTACCTTCCTTAGAGAAGTACTTGATGTTACAGATGAAACCAACAGAATAATAGATTCTCTTGACAAAATAGGGCCAAGAGGTATATTTTTTATGAGAAAAGTATCAGGAGTATTAGAAGATAGGTACAAATCTGACTTTGAGGTTTCATTAGCATCTATGTGGCGAGGAAGCAAGTACTATCTGTATTTTTACGAAACTTATTCGGATATCAGACTTGTGGGAGCACCTCCTGTTTCTGTCGGTGCATTCGGAGGTGAGACTGATAATTGGGGCTGGCCTCAGCATAAAGGAGACTTTGCTATTTACCGTGTCTATGCAGCAAAAGACGGTAAGCCTGCAGAATACTCCGAAGAGAATGTTCCCATTAAGGCAAACCGGTATTTAAAAATTTCCGCAAAAGGCTATAAACCAGATGATTATACGATGATCATTGGTTATCCTGGTTCTACAAACAGGTATATGTCCTCGTTTCAGCTTAAACAAAAACAGGAGATTCTTAATCCTGCAATATACACTGTTCGCAGAGCTAAACTTGACGTTTGGGAGAAATATATGGAAAAGGATCCTGCAATCAGACTCATGTATGCAGACAAATATTTTTCTATCAGCAATTATACTGACTATGCAAAATGGGAGAATAAATGCCTTGAAAGGTTTAATGTGCAACAAGTTCTTGAGGAAAGAGAAAAAGAACTTGCAGAATGGATTTCGGCTAATCCGGAGCGGCAAAAAAAATATGGAAATGTTCTTTCAGATTTAAAAAAAGGATATGAACTCACTTCTGATATAGTCAAAATTACAGAATATTTTCGTGAATCGATGATTCGAGGATCTGAGATTATAGGAATAGGACAGAGATTCAGTTCATTGATTAACAGTATGACCAGAGCAAAACAGGATTCTATTGTTCCTGGCAGTAAAGAGTTGATATCATTTATGCAGTCAAGTGACAAGATCTTTTCTCAATGTAATATTGAAGCAGACAAAGAACTCTTCAAGGTTATGTTGGGTTATTATCTGAAGGAGGTGCCAAGAAGTTTTTATGATAAAGATTTTATAAAACTTGCAGACTCATTCGGTTGGGATGCTTCAAAGATAGCTGATTATATTTTTGACAACAGCGTTGTCACTAATCCCGACAGGTTGAAGGAGTTTTTCTCAAAGAAGGTCAGCATCAAGGAGATGGAAGCAGATCCGATATTGATAATTGTAAATACTAGCAGGATCATTGAGTATAACAGGACTGAAAGTAAAATACTGGACGATGCCGGACTGGATATGCCATCATTGAGAACAGCGTATGTGCATGCCTTGTATGAGATGCAGAAGGAAAAGGGGATAGCTGTCTATCCTGATGCAAATTCAACTATGAGACTTACTTATGGCGAGGTTGGTTCATTAAGACCTGCTGACGCCGTATATTATCATTATCAGACAGAAGCTAATGGCATTCTTGAAAAATATAATCCTAAGGAGTATGACTTCAAGCTTGATTCTAAAGTCAAGGGAATGCTTGAGCAGAGAGATTGGGGTATGTGGGGAGAGAAAGGTAATCTTTATATAGATTTTCTTACTGACAATGATATAACCGGTGGCAACTCTGGCAGCCCTATAATGAATGGTAAAGGTGAACTAATCGGCCTTGCTTTCGATGGCAATCGAGAATCAATGGCTGGTGATGTTTATTTTAAGGAAGAATACAATAAATGTGTAAATGTTGATATTCGTTATATACTATGGGTCATTGATAAATTTGCTGGTGCAGGGTACCTTATTGATGAAATGAGTATTGTCCGATAATTAAGATTAAACTTCTCCCTCTCTGTCAGACGGTTCGAGATAGATCTTTTCGTATTTGATGTTTCGCCAGAATCTTTCGATGAAGATATTGTCGATTGCACGTCTCTTGCCGTCCATGCTGAATTTTAAACCCGGGTACGAAGCGCCGACTTATAGCTTATTCAAGACACTCGCAACACCAGCGGGCCATCGTGACAGCGACCATCCTACGATGTAGCGGCTGTAAACATCAATTATGGCAATTAAGTACATGTGACTGCCCCCTAACGGAATATGAAGCTGCCCAACTTTCTTGGATAGGGCATCTTTCTCCTTGTCACCCTCTGTCTTGGGCGTGTCCCTTTCGAGAACAACATCCGCGTTGAATAAAAATGGACTTTTCCATGTAGAGATATGACTCGGGTTAAGTTCATACTTCCTCGCAATCTCCTGGACTGTTTCTCTTTCTTAAAGCACCTCTAAAACTATCTTCGCTTTAAAGCCTGCACTGTAAGTTTTCCTTTTCTTCATGACGACAAATTAATACTATTTTTTAATGATACTTATTGTTTAAGATTTA
>JAHDRO010000178.1 GCA_018433265.1 Bacteroidales bacterium | reverse complement strand
TGTGCAGGATTGGATATTGAAAAAATGGCCACACATGAACTTTTCGAATTTTCAGACCAATTCAAAAAGGATTATCTTCCTTTCACCATAGAACTTGGGAGATCATTTATTCAGCCAAATTATCAAGGTACAAATATTAGACACAAAGGTCTATATTCTCTTGACAATTTGTGGGACGGATTGGGAGCACTTTTAGTAAAATATCCTAAAATCAAGTACTTCTTTGGAAAGGTAACAATGTATACCACTTATAATCAGCGTGCAAGAAATATACTCCTAACTTTCTTAAACACATTTTTTCCTGATAACGAAGGCCTCGTAAAACCATACAAACCCCTTGAGTTTGACTCTGAAAACCCCTATTACAAAGAACTTTTTAACCCTAAAGACTACAAGGAATCTTATAGGGTCCTTTCAAAGGAAATAAGGTTACTAGGAGAGAATATACCTCCCCTCATTAACTCTTATATGAACCTGAGTCCAACTATGAAAGTCTTTGGAACAGCTATTAATGAAAGCTTTGGAGGAGTTGAGGAAACTGGCATACTTATAAATATAAACCAAATATATCCTGAAAAGATTGAAAGACATGTTTCACCAATACTTCAAATTGCTAACAAACTTAAGTCGACATGGTGGAATGTAACAAAACCAATCATATCTACGATAAAGAACGAAGGGCAACAAGAAGCTGAAAAAAAGAAGAATTTCCAAAAGAGTAATAATGTCAAAAAAATAGTAAGAAACATCACAGAGAAGCCTATAACTCCAAAGAATAATAAAGGTAGAAAAAGCAGTACTGGATCTAAAGATGGCAGTACTAAACCGGAGGATAATTAATCACTTCTTTTACCAGAAAAACAGAACGATACATCCCCTCTATCTTTTTCAAAAGTTGCATGGCTTCTGATTTCGTCCTAAAGTCACCAACAGTAACCTTGAAAAAGGGTTTTTCATATGAAGCATAAGCTCTTATATCGGGAAATTGAGAGGTAAACTGAGTTACAATTGCCTCTGAACGACTTCTTGCATCCTGCTTGTTGTCAAAAAATATTCTGACTCTATAACCATATATTTTCCTTCCTGAAGAATTGGAAATATATGTTAATAAAAGCGATTCTATACTCTGAGATTGCTCTATAGTCACAAAATTACCCGAAAGTCCGGGTTCTTTTAATAATGCAAAAATATTTCTGTTTAGCAAGGTGGAATCGAGCAGCAAGGGACCTTTACGTACAAAAACAGTATCTTGTCCCTTGACAATTTCCTGAGAATAGGAAATTAGCACTGCTGAAACAATTACAAAAAGAGTTACTATAATTCTTTTCATAATTTATAGTCTATTAATCAGGTTTTTAAGAGGCACATCCTTATATCTGAGTATTTTTTTCCCTCCTCTTGCATTCTTGAAAACCAATTTTGTCGATAATTTAAAATCTTCGACTCTCCATTTTTCGATGTTTAATCCCATCGACAGCAAAGGTAAAGGATCAACCAGAAGTGCATTTATTTCAATTTTACCATTTTTAACGCTTTTGGGGAGAAGTGTATCTGGCCTGACGATTTCAAGTTGTGCGAAATCAACTCCTTTTCGAGTAATAATTCCATTGCCCGAAAAGAGTATAATTGTAGAAGTAGTTGGATTGCTTATTATATAACTGAGTTCAATATTTGCCTTAGAAGTGCTGACAAGTTTGAAGCTACTTAACTGTACGGATTTAATATCCACATTCCTGTAATTTGTACACCCATTGGCTGCCAAAATAACTATCAATACAACTGTCAGAAATTTCTTCATCTCATTTCAGATTATCTGCAAAGGTATAAAAAAGGCTATATTTGCAGTACAAAATGCAAATATGCCCAACAAATATCATTCCGTAAGACCACTATTTAATAGTAGTTTGCCTCAGCTTTTCATCGAGACATATGGTTGTCAGATGAATGTTAACGACAGCGAAGTTGTTCTTTCAATACTCCAGGAAGCCGGCTTTGCCCTTTGCAATAAAATCGAAGATGCCGATCTTATCCTCGTAAACACTTGTTCGATAAGGGATAACGCAGAACAAAGGATCTGGGGAAGACTTGAACACTTCAAATCAATGAAGAAAAAAAAATCGAGCCTGACTGTCGGGATATTGGGATGTATGGCAGAAAGACTGAAAGAGGAATTACTAAATCATCCTGCAGTTGATCTGGTGGCTGGACCTGATTCATATCGAGATCTCCCCAACCTGCTTGTCCAAATAAGAGAAGGCAGCAAGCAGATAAATACAATCCTTTCTCAGGAAGAGACCTATGCAGACATAACTCCTGTGAGAATGGACCAAAATGGTGTAAGTGCATTTATTTCAATCATGAGAGGATGTAACAATATGTGTACCTATTGTGTAGTCCCCTACGTGAGAGGAGGAGAAAGAAGTAGGGATCCTGAAAGTATTGTCCGTGAAGCCACTGAACTATACGAAAATGGATATAAGGAGATAACTCTTCTTGGGCAGAATGTTGATTCATATCGATGGGTTGACAAAGATAATCCTTTAAAAACCACCAATTTTGCACAACTCCTCGAAAGAGTTGCCCTAATAAGCCCAAAATTAAGAGTACGCTTTTCTACTTCACATCCCAAGGATATGAGTAATTCTGTCTTGTACACTATGGCTATGTACGATAATATTTGTAAGCACATTCACCTCCCTGTCCAGTCCGGGAGCGACTCTGTTCTTTCAAGGATGAATAGGAAGTATACCAGAAATGAATATCTTGAGAGAGTGGCTATGATCCACCAAATAATACCAGACTGCTCAATCAGTACCGATATTATTGCCGGCTTCTGTGGCGAAAGCGAGGAAGATCATGAGCAGACCATGTCATTGATGAAAGATGTGGAATTTTATACCGCTTTTATGTTTCAATACTCCGAAAGACCAAATACTAAGGCAGCCAGGCATTATAAAGATGATGTTCCTTCCAATGTAAAAAACAGGAGACTGAACGAGATAATAAAACTTCAAAATGAATTGTCACTCGCAAGCAATCAGAAAGACTTAGGCAAAGTATTCGAAGTTTTAGTCGAAGGAGCTTCAAAAAAGTCCAAATCAGAACTGTGTGGCAGAAACCAACAGAATAAAATGTGCGTATTCCCTGCAGACGGACATAAAACAGGAGATTTTGTCAATGTCCGGATAACATCCTGCACCTCTGCCACTCTTAAAGGAGAAGTTGTAAAATAATTTTTTTAAACGATAAGATATGACCAAATTTAAGACAACCTACATTGGTAACCTCCAAACAGAGGTTATTCATCTGAAATCTGGGAGCAAAATTATTACTGAAGCTCCTGAAGACAATAATGGCAAGGGAACTATGTTTTCGCCTACTGATATGTTTGCTGCCTCTCTTGCCTCATGTATGATGACAATTATGGCAATCTCAGCACAGGCTCATGGTTTTTCAATAGATGGGATGTACATTGAAACAGAGAAAATAATGGCTGCTAATCCCAGAAGAGTTGGAGAGCTGAAACTTGATATCTACCTCCCGAAGAAAGATTATACAGAGAGGGAAATGAGATTTATCGAAACATCTGTCAAAACATGCCCTGTAGCAAACAGCATACACCCTGACATTGTTAAGACCATCACATATCACCTCCCTGAATAAAGTTACTCTTTAAACTTTTTTAAAAGAAAAGGTAGCGACAAGTTCCAATGCCGGCAGTTGCTGAGTTTCTGATCGAACCATCAGAAGGTGCCACTACCTTTAAAACTGAATTTGAAGTAAAACTTACTTCTGAAGTGAAAATATTGCCTGTTACAGGACTAACCCCAACCCCGTAAAAATAAGTGCCTGTAAATAATTTGCTGTAACTGTTGCTTTTTACACTTACCTTATAAATATTGGCCTCTACAGGAGAGTAGTTGGAATCGAAAGTTGTACAATATGTATAAATATAATCCCCGTTCTTATCAATGGCTATGTATCCATCCATGGCATCTACAGGAACATCGAGAGTTGACATTATCTCAAGTGACGAAGGGTTGATTCTCATGAGACCGTCTCCAGGAAAAGAGACCCAAATTTTATTCATGCCATCTACAACAACATGTCTTGCACCATTTACAAAAGTTGTTGGCTTGAGTGTTGCCGCCCGTCTGAGACTGTTTCCAACGATGTCAAAAATCTTAAGTCCCTGTTTTACTGCCACATAAAGTCTTCCGTCATATAATATTATCCCCTCGGCATCTGAACCGACATCTATGTTGCCCTGGAATGCTAATGTTGAAAAAGAATAAATAGATATATATGATTTGTCAAACTCCCATGAACCTGATGGAAGAACTATATGATCAGACCCCCAGTTTGTCACATAAATATAGTTGTCAGACATTACCATGTTACGAGGAGACACAAGTCCCTCAGTAATACTGTAGCCTTTATCTACACCTGTTTCGGGATTTATAAACAAAATCTTGTCCGGATAGTTACATATAAGCGCAGCATCTCCATAAGGTGTTATATAGCCACTGTTAAGAGTTGCTCCTATCGAAACCCCGTTGGCTGATTCATAAAGACGATTTGTAATCTGATTAGTGGTTTCATCATAAAGAGATATACTTGCAGACTGCTCTGTATAATTACCCTGATTTAGAACGAGTACCTTACCTTTGTTACC
>JAHDRO010000342.1 GCA_018433265.1 Bacteroidales bacterium | reverse complement strand
TATGATGATAATATTTTGATAGAAGATTCAAAGGGTGTGGTTGCACCTAGAGTTCAGTTTAAAGAGATATTCTCATTCGGATTTTCATATGCATTCGGAGATTTTAAAAAATAATGCTGAAACAATTTAAGGAAGCGACTAATCTTATTTCTCGCAGAGGTAAAATACTTGCAGCTGTGAGTGGAGGTGTTGATTCAATGGTCATGGCTTCACTCTTTTATGAATGCAAATGTGATTTTTCAATAGCAAATGTCAATTTTAAACTAAGAGGTGAAGAAGCTGATATAGACCAACAACTCGTAATAGATTGGGCAGAGGAGAGAGGAATTAAACTTTTTACTACAGCTTTTGCAACTGAGGAATATGCTTCTAAATATGGTATTTCAATAGAGATGGCTGCCAGAGAATTGCGTTACAACTGGTTCTACAAGTTAATGGACGATGAGGGCTTTGATTTTTTGGCAGTTGCACACAATCTTAACGATTCTGTTGAGACGTTTTTCTTGAATATTCTCAGAGGAACTGGTATCAATGGACTTGGAGGGATAAGGCAGGAGAGAGATAATGTAATTCGTCCAATGATTGAATTTACCAGAGATGAGATAATAAGTTATGCTAAGAGTAATAATGTCCCTTATAGGGAGGACAGCACTAACAATGACGTTAATTTTGCCCGTAACAGGATAAGGAATAATGTTTTTCCTCAATTTTCATTGATTAATCCTTCCTTTTTAAGAACTATAGAGCGAGATATGAAATATTTTCGTGAAGCAGCAGAGATTGTTAATGAACAGTTTCAACTAATTATTTCACAAGTTCTTGATCGTCAAGATGGAGTTTTCCCTCACAAAATCAGAATTGATAATTTGCTTTTAGCTGGTCATTCTGAATATTGGCTTTATATGATTCTCGGCGATTATGGATTTAATTCAAGTCAGTCTATAGAAATTAACAAATCGTTAAAAAGGGAATCCGGAAAGAAATTTTATTCAAAAGACTATATTGCTGTCAAGGATAGAGATTATCTTTTGATTTATCCATTCTCAAGTGAGTCTGAATCTCAAACTTTGCTGAATTCAGTTAAAATTGAGAAGCCATATGATGATTGTGTTCATATCAGTATTCTTGGTCAAACGTTTTTTTTGAGAATATATCCAAAAGAGAAAGATTTTATGCCTTTAGCATCCAAAAAAATTTTATTTATGGATGCATCAAAGGTCAAATTTCCATTGGAATGCAGAGTTTGGGGTGACGGAGATCGTTTCGTGCCACTTGGCATGAAGAACTTTAAGAAACTAAGTGATTTTTTTATAGACGAGAAGCTTGATGTCAAAATCAAAGAGCACCAACTGGTGCTCTCTGATGATAATAAAAATATTATTTGTGTATTAAATCACAGGATTGACGATAGATACAAGATCACATCTTCGACTTCGGAAATTCTTGAGGTATCTGTCAGTTAATCAGTTATAATATATGTTATAGGGAAGTCTTGCAAATGTCCTAACTCCGTTTTCTTTTGCAAGTGAACGGTAGGCCTTGTCGAATAAAGATGATGGATTAGACAAAACTTTTACAGCTTCACCACTTTCCTTAAATTGTTCCAAAATTCTTTCAAACTGTGTTTTAGGAATAGGATACTCTACTACTCTGTAACTTTCCACAGAACTCATAGCTGCAGCAGAAGTAATTGCATCTT